>JBDHSE010000300.1:0-3578 GCA_039807955.1 Ideonella sp.
TCGGGCAAGCGCTGCATCTCCGGGAACCAGGGCAACCTTGCCGGCGCGAACTTCCTCGCGCCGAGCATTTGCTGCTTCGAGCCAAGCGGCCTGGGCGGGCGACCTTGGCTCGAAACTGGCAATGAGGCGTTCGACGAGCTTGGCGCGATCTTCCGGAGACAGACTAAGGGCCAGGGCAGCGAGGTCTTCGACGGGCGTAGACATGACGAACCTCATACGCGGAGTGGCAAGCATGCCACATCACGCCGGACCCGTGCGCGCGGCGGTACTGGCGACGCCCAACGTTGGAGTTAGGCATCAGCAGCGCTCCTTGAACGGGAGGAGCATTCTGATCTCCTTGAGCGTACCCGCAATCATGTTGGCCCGAGCACACCAGTTGTCCAACTCGTGTTCGGTGACGGGCTCTCCACCCTTCCACTGCACGAATCCCACTCCTGCTTCCGGCGGGCGGGCAAGTGCTTCGTCGGAGACGTCCAAGATTGAGTGAGCAAGCTTGTTGCGAAAGACCTGAAGTTGCTGGATGTCCTTGAGGAACGAAGCGTGGTCATCCCAGTAGCTCGGATAGTCAGCCTTGACGATGGCGGTAAGAACGTTGCGCTTCTCCTCAAGCGATAGGCGACAGGCGATGCGCTCGAAGAATAGGTGCTGCTTGTCTGGGTCATCACGGCAGAAGTAGTCCGTGAGGATCTCCGCAATGTCGTGTTCGATGACCGCCATGCGGTTGAGGAAGCGGCCGCGGTACTCGCGTGCGCGTTCGTGCAGCAGTCGAGCGGCGCGGAAGTTCTCGGGGGAATCACGTGGCATCTGATGCCTAACATGTTTTCACCCGCAACATTGCATCATGGACGCCGCCGAGGGCGCAACCTGCGCCGTCGAAGGTGTTCGGGGCGCGTTCGTGACGAGCTGAGCGGTTGGGAGCACGCGCCGTTGAGGCCCTGCTTGCATGATGAGGCGGAGGTCCCCGCGCACTTCAGCATCGGCGTACCAGTCGCCGTCGCGTCGTGCGGGTGTTGGCAGCTCACTCGAAGGAGCCCGACATGAACGCTGCGGGCCTTGCCCGATCCGTTCGATCCGATGCCGGCGTGATCTTCGCCGTGGACCTGGCCGAGACGCAGGCTTCCATCACCACGCGCGCGACAGCACGTTTGACGAACCAGCACTCGAACTGACCGCGGCTTGCGCGATGCGATTCGCGCGGTTGCCGCGCCGCGCCGGTCGGCTAGCCGAAGCGTTGCGGCCTGCATCGCGCCGGCTTCGCTGCCGCCGGCGTCACACCTGCCGGAGGGCCGCCGCGATTGCGTCTTGCAGCAGGGCGCGAGCCGGAGCGAACCGGCCCGCGCCTCGCCTCAGGGCAGGCGCATCAGGATCGGCACCGCCGCCTTGCGCAGGCAGCCGGTGGCGACGCTGCCGAGGAAGGCGGCGGCGACCGGGGCGCTGTTGGCGCGGGTGACCATCGCGAGCAGGGTGCCGCGGTCCTTGCCGACGAAGTTGGCGATCGCCTTGTCGGGCTCGTCGCCGTGCAGCACTTCCCAGCTGTAGTCGACGCCGTGCTTCTTGCCGAGTTCGGTCGCGCGGGTGCGGACGTAGGACGCTTCCGAGAGGTCGCCGGCCGGCGCGTCGGCGACCGAGACCTGCGCCTTCGCGCTGAGCACCGAGATGACGACCAGCCGCACGCCGAGCGCGCGCGCCATCTCGGCGGCCTGGTCGCCGATCGATTCGGCGGCCGGCGTGCCGTCCATCGGCACGACGACGCGGCTGATCTTGATCGCCGCCGCCGGGTCGCCGCCGGTGTGGTCGGACGAGCGGTAGATCAGCACCGGCGCATGGCCGGCGGCGCGCAGCACGTTCATCGCGACGCTGCCGAGCGCGACGCCGAGGATGCCCGAGCGGCCGTGCGTCGTCATCGCGATCAGCGTGTCGGGTACGCGTCCCGCTTCGGTGATCAGCGCCGCGGCGACGTCGCCGTCGGCGCTGATGCAGTGCGCCTCGACCTTCAGCTTCGCGGCGAGCGCGTCGACGTAGATCGATGCCTTGGCGCGTTCGCCGTCGGCTTCGACGATGCGCACGAGCGAGAGCTTCATTCCCGTCGCCTCGGAGATCCCGAGCGCGTAGGGGAGGATGGCCTCGGCAAGGTCCGAGCCATCGATGGCGACGAGCAGGCGTTTGTACATGTTGCGGTTTCTCCGTTGCGAATGAGGCGGCTGCAAGGATATGACGAGACTGGCGGCAGATCAAAGCGTCCCGCGGGGGAACCCTGACCCGGGGTCAACGCTTTGCGTGCCTGCGTTCAGGCGCCGGGCCGGGCGGCCGTGCCCGGCGGCCGCGGCAGCCAGGCGAAGGCCGCCGCGCCGGCGCCGAGCAGCAGCGCGATCGCGCCCAGCACGGCGACGAACGGGTCGGCGCCGTGGGCGCTGGCGATCGACGCGACGAGCCCGGTGAGCCATTGCATCAGCGCGATGCCGAGGAACATCGCCATCGTGAAGAGGGCGATCGCGCGGCCGGTCAAGGCCTGCGCGTAGGCGTCGCGCACATCGGCGTACTGCAGCACGACGAAGCCGGAGATCAGCCCGTAGAGGATCGCGCCGCCAACGTCGACGGCCGACCCGGGCTCGAACGCCATCGCGGCGAAGGTCGCGATGCCGGCGAGCGTGAAGCCGATGATCCAGCGCCGGCGGGCGCCGGTGCCGGGGTCGAGCCGGCCGATCAGCGGCGCGCTGACCATTGACGCGACCGACATCGCGATCGCGACGTTGCCGCTTTGCACCAGCGAGAAGTCGTGCCGCGCGATCAGCAGCGGCCCGATCCACAGTCCGCGCAGCGTGATGAAGGCGGCGTAGGTGACGGCCGAAAGGGCCAGGATGCCGAGCGTGTGCGGCGTCGAGAAGAGCCGGCCGAAGCCGCGCAGCGCGGCGCCGACCGACTCGCCGCTGCGCTCGGCGGCGGCCGTCGCCGGCTCGTGGACGAGGGCGAAGATCAGCAGCCAGGCGAGCGCCGACGCGGCACCGAGCACGCCGAACCCGGCGCGCCACGAATGCGCCTCGATCAGCCACGCGAGCGGCGTGCCGGTGGCGAGCATGCCGATGCCGCCGATGCCGAGCACCGCGCCCGACAGCGTCGCATAGCGTTGCGGCGGGTAGTGGCGCGCGATGAAGACGGTGCAGACGAGGAAGGCCGGCGCGCAGCCGACGCCGATTAGCACCTGGGCGAAGACGAGCAGTTCGAAGCTCGTCGTCCACGCCGAGAGCGCCGCGCCGATGACGGTCAGCGGAAACGCGGCGAGCACGGTGCGGCGCACGCCGTAGAGGTCGATGCCGACGCCCATCAGCAACTGCAAGGTGCCGAACGCGAAGTGGAACGCGCCGGCGAAGACGCCGAGCGCTTGCGGCGTCAGCGCGAACTCGGCCTCGAGCTGCGGCGCCATGATCGCGGCGACGGTGCGGTACGCCTGGCTGAGCGTGAACGCGCTGGTGAGCGCGAGCAGCACGGCAAAGCCGGGGCTCGCGTGCCGCGGCGCCGCATTCGCGCCGTCTTGCGGCGTCATGCGGCGTCCTCGGGTCTTGGCGGCAGGGGCATCCGGG
>JBDHSE010000301.1:0-3573 GCA_039807955.1 Ideonella sp.
ACACGTCGCGCGCGACGACCGCGAGATCACCGACGGCTACGAGCGCCAGGCCGTCATCACGACCGCCGCCTACGCGCTGCGCCGCGCCGGGCTGATGAGCGAATCGGACGCGCTGCTGAAGGAGAATCTGGCGAAGAGCCATTCGCCGTACTACCTGATGTCGGCCCTCGCGAGCAACGCCAAGGCGCGCGGCGACAAGAAAGAGGCGCTGCGCTGGTACGAGGAGGCATACCGCACGAGCCAGGGCCCGGCAACCAGGCTGCAGTGGGGCGCGAGCTACGTGCGGGCGCTGGTCGAACTCTCGCCGCAGGACGCGGCGCGCATCGAGCGCGCGGCGAGCGACCTGATCGCCGACGCAGCGAAGCAGCCGAACGCGTTCTACGAGCGCAGCGCGCGCTCGCTGCAGAGCGCCGGCAAGAAGCTGCAGGCGTGGAACGCGAACGGCGCGCACGCCGACGCGATGAAGCGGCTGCAAAAGCAACTCGGCGCGGTCTGCGCCGCGCTGCCGGCGCAGGACGCGCAGCGCGGCACCTGCGACGCGCTGCTGCGCGACAAGCCCGCGGCCGGCTGACGCCGCGCGGGCGGCGTTCTACAGCAGGCCCTCTTCCTTCATCGCCTGCTGCACCGCCGGTCGCGCCGCCATGCGCGCCATGAACGCACCAAGGTGCGGCAGGCCCGAGATGTCGATCGCGGTCGGCTTGGTCCAGCTCGTCAGCACGAAGAGGTAGGGGTCGGCGACGGTGAACTGCTCGCCCATCAGGTAGGACTTGCCTTCGAGCTGGCTGTTGACCCAGCCGAAGCGGTCGGCAAGGCGCGCCTTCGCGACCGGCTTGTAGTCTTCCGGCGTCGCCGGGTTGAACAGCGGCGAGAAGCCCTTGTGCACCTCGCTCGTCAGGAAGTTCAGCCATTCCTGCAGTCGGTAGCGCGCCATCGTGCCGTTGGCCGGTGCGAGCTGGCTCGCCGGCGCCTGGTCGGCGAGGTACTGCACGATCACCGGACCCTCGGTCAGGCGCTCGCCGTTGTCGAGTTCGAGCAGCGGCACATAGCCCTTGCGGTTGATCGTGTAGTAGTCGGTGCCGTCGGCGAGCTTGTGGGTCTTGGTGCTCGCGAGGACGAGCTCGCAATCGATGCCCGCCTCGCGCAGCACGATGTGCGGCGAAAGCGAGCAGGCACCGGGGCTGTAGTAGAGCTTCATGGCGTGTCCGTCAGGGGTGGGTGAAGGCTTGGACGATAGCGCGAAAGAGACGCCCCCACGCGCCTTGTGGCGGCCCGGCGGCACGGCTGGGCCGCCAGGGGCGAGCCCTATAATCCGCACGTTTTTTTGCATGCCCCGCCCGGCTCCGTCGCGCGACGCGAAGGCCGAAAGCATCCAGCAGCCGAGGACTCCATGAGCGACGCCCACCACGATCAGGACGATTCCCACAGCGGCCCGATCAAGACCCCGAAGCAGCTCGTCGCGACCATCTTCTTCGCGTTCGCGATTCCCGTCACCGTGCTGTCGATGCTCGCCGTCTACGTGAACAACGAGACGCGCAGCGCCTCCGGCAGCGACGCGCTCGACCGCGAGGCGATCGCGCGCCGGCTGCAGTCGGTCGGCACGGTCGAGATCGCCGAAGGCGGCGGCGCCGCCGTCGTCCACACCGGCGAGCAGGTCTACACCGCGCAGTGCAGCGCCTGCCATGCGACCGGCGCGGCCGGCGCGCCGAAGTTCGGCGACACCGCCGCGTGGGCGCCGCGCATCAAGACCGGCTACGACGCCTTGCTGCACTCGGCGCTCAAGGGCAAGAACGCGATGCCGCCGCAGGGCGGCGGCAGCTTCGCCGACTTCGAGATCGGCCGCGCCGTCGTCTACATGGCCAACGACGCCGGCGCCAAGTTCGAGGAGCCTGCGGCCCCCGCCGCGGCGGCGTCGGATGCCGCCTCGGCGCCGGCTTCCGAGCCCGCGAAGTAGCACGCGCGCGGCGCGCGCCGCTGCCATCGAACAAGGGGAGCGCTCGGCTCCCCTTCGTCATTGGCGCACGCGATCCGCCTGCGGGCTCGGGCGATAGCCGAAGCGCAGCGGCAGTTCGGCAAAGGCGACCGGCTGCGGCTGCCAGTGGCCGGCCTCGATCGCGTTCGCGGCGTCGAGCATGTCCTGGCTGTGGACGATGCCCAGGCCGCGATCGGCGGCGAGGAAGAGCCGCCCCTGTTCGTCGAGGAAGCTCTCGGCCGGCGCCGCCGACGTGCCGCAGTGGTCGTGCACCTGCACCTCACCGCTCGACCAGCGCACACGCCAGACGAGCGGCGCAGCTTCGAGTTCGACGTAGACGCGCTGCGGCCCGTTCTGGAAGAACCAGCAGCCGCTCTCGTCGGCGCCGTAGTTGCGCTCGATGAACGCGCGCAGCTTGTCGTGCTCGATGCGGCTGCCCTTGACCGCCGGGAACGCCCCGGCGGCCTGGATGCGGTCGTCGCGCATGTACCAGTCGCCGCGCGCGTCGAGCGCGAGCCAGCCGTAGCAGGCCGGAACGCTGGGCCACTTCTTCAGCGCGGCGCGAACGATGTCATCCATGCCGGGATTATTTCAGCTCACGCTCTTCGCCCAGCGCATGACCGCATCGGGCAGCGTGGAAAGGTTCCCCGGCGGCGGCCCGGCCGGAAAGCCGACATGGCCGCCGTGCGCCGGCTGCCAGAGCGTGACGCAGCGCCCCGCCTGCGCGGCCGTCGGCAGGCTGGCCGCCGGAACGAAGGGGTCGTTGCGGGCGTTGACGACGAGCGCCGGGATGCGGATGCGGTCGAGCTGCGGCTTGGCCGACGCCCGCGCCCAGTAGTCGTCGGCGTCGCGAAAGCCGTGCAGCGGCGCGGTGAAGATGTTGTCGAAGGCGTGCAGGTCGCGCGCGGCGAGCAGCGCGTCGCGGTCGAACAGGCGCGGGAACTGCGCGAGCTTGGCGAGCGCCTTCGGCCGCATCGTGCGCAGGAACATCGGCGTGTAGACGAAGCGGTTCAGGCCCTGCCCGATCGCGCGGCCGCCGGCGGCCAGATCGATCGGCGCCGAGACTGCGCAGACGCTTCTCGCGACGCGCGCCGCCGATTCGCCCGCCTCCTCGGCCCAGCGCAGCAGCACGTTGCCGCCGAGCGAGACGCCGACCGCGACGAGCGGCGCGCCAGCGCGGCGGCGCAGCCGCTCGAGGATCCAGCCCGCCTCTTCGAAGTCGCCCGAGTGATAGGCGCGCGGCGCGCGGTTGATCTCGCCCGAACAGCCGCGAAAGTGCGGCACGGCGAACCCGAAGCCGTGGCTGCGCGCCCAGTGTGCGAAGGCCTGCGCGTAGTGGCTGCGCGAGGAACCCTCCAGCCCGTGAAACAGCACCAGCCAGCGTGCGTTCGCTGGCGCTGCGGCGAGGAAGTCGACATCGATGAAGTCGCCGTCGGGCGTGTCCCAGCGCTCGCGAACAAGCGCCGGTGCGCCGCCGTCGTAGCGGCGCGCGAACAGCGCCGGCCAGATCGTCTGCAGATTGCCGCCGAGCGGCCCCGAACCGGCAAGCCAGCCCGGCGCGCGATAGTCGACCATCAGAGGGTGTTTCCCAAATCAATGCGCCC
>JBDHSE010000302.1:0-3571 GCA_039807955.1 Ideonella sp.
GTCGCCTTCAGCGAGCATCCGTACGACTACGTCGAGCACGGCGGCACGGCCGAATCGGCGCGCCAGCTCGGCGTGCCCGAGCACGAGGTCGTGAAGACGCTCGTGATGCAGGACGAAGACGCGCACCCGCTCGTCGTGCTGATGCACGGCGACCGCAGCGTGAGCCTGAAGGCGCTCGCGCGCGAGATCGGCTGCAAGCGGGTCGAGCCGTGCCGGCCGGACGTCGCGCAGCGCCACAGTGGCTACCTGATCGGCGGCACCTCGCCGTTCGGAATGCGCAAGACCATGCCGGTGTTCGTCGAGGCGAGCGTGCTCGAACTTGCGCGCATCCACATCAACGGCGGGCGCCGCGGCTATCTGGTCGGCATCGCACCCGATGTGCTCGTGACGGCACTCGGCGCGCGGCCAGTGCACTGCGCGAGTGCAGAATAGGCGGATGGACACGACGCTGCAGGCCGCACTTCCCGCGCTCGCGACGCTTGCGGCGTACCTGATCGGGTCGCTGTCGTTCGCCGTCATCGTCAGCCGCGCGGCGGGCATCGCCGACCCGCGCAGCTACGGCTCGCGCAACCCGGGCGCGACCAACGTGCTGCGCTCGGGCCACAAGGGCGCCGCCGCGGCGACGCTCGCGCTCGACGCGCTCAAGGGCTATCTGCCGGTGCTCGCCGCCGCCGTCTTCGGGCCGCGCTTCGGCCTGGGCGAGGGCACGGTCGCGCTGGTCGGGTTCGCCGCGTTCGTCGGCCATCTGTGGCCGGTGTTCTTTCGGTTCCAGGGCGGCAAGGGCGTCGCGACGGCGGCCGGCGTGCTGCTCGGTTTCAATCCGTGGCTTGGCCTGGCGACGATCGCGACGTGGCTGATCATCGCCTTCTTCTTTCGCTATTCGTCGCTCGCCGCGATCGTCGCTGCCGTGTTCGCGCCGTTTTATCAACTGCTGATCTGGCACGCCGGGCCGGTGTTCTTCGCCGTCCTCGTGATGAGCCTGCTGCTCGTCTGGCGCCATCAATCCAACATCGGCAAGCTGCTCGCCGGCAAGGAAGCGAGGCTCGGCCAGAAGGCCGCCGCGCCGGCGGCGCCGTCGCCGCGCGAACGCGGCGCGACGCCGCGGCGCGGGCATTCTCACAACGCGGCGCACGCCGCACGGCGCAAGGCGCAAAAGGGAGGCAGAACATGAGCGAAGGCATCCGCCGCTACCACGTCGGCGACCGCATGAGCGAGATGGCGATCCACCACGGCACGGTCTACCTCGCCGGTCAGGTCGCGAGCGACGCGTCGCAGGACATCCGCGGCCAGACGCGCCAGGTGCTCGAGACGATCGACAGCCTGCTGCACGAGGCCGGCACCGACAACGCGCACATCCTGCGCGCCCAGATCTTCCTCGCCGACCTGGCCGACTTCGACGCGATGAACGAGGTCTGGGAAGACTGGGTCGCCCCCGGCGACGCGCCGCCGCGCGCGACGGTGCAGGCGGCGCTCGCCAAGCCGGAATGGAAGATCGAGATCGTCGTCACCGCGGCGTTGTGGGTCGAGTGACCGATTCGCCTTCGAGCCGTGGGTCTACTCGGCGTGCGTAAACTGACGCCATGTCTCGCAAACGGCTTTCGAGAGTGACATGAGCAAGCGGCTGCGCTCGGCCCTGACGCTGCTCGTCATCGTCCTCGTCGTCGGCGGCGCGACCGAGGCGTGGCGCGCGTTCTCCGGCGACCGCGTCGGGCAGCAGATCGCGGCGCTCGCTCAGCCCGGCGACATCCTGATGATCGCCTCCGACACCTGCCCGTTCTGCGCCAAGACGCGCGCGTTCTTCGGCGAGCACGGCGTCGCGTTCAGCGAGTGCAGCATCGAACGCGACGAGGCCTGCGCGGCGCGCTTTCGCGCCTACATGTCGCCCGGCACGCCGCTGCTGCTCGTGCGCGGCCAGCCGCAGGTCGGCTTCAACCCGCAGCGCGTCGCGAAGGCGCTCGGCGCGAGCTGACCACGCCGCGATCGGGCGGTCTATTCGAGTTCGGATTCGAGTTCGAGGCCGAGCGCGGCCGGGTCGCCGAAGCCGCGGCGAACGAGCACCGGCTCGGCTGCGCTCAGGTCGATCACCGTCGTCGGCCGCATCGGGCAGGCGCCGGCATCGATGATCGCCTGCAACTGGCTGTCGAGCCGCTCGATGATCTCGTCGGTGTCGTTCAGCGCCTCGTCCTCGCCGGGCATGATCAGCGTCGTCGTCAGCAGCGGCTGGCCCATCGCGTCGAGCAGGCCGCGCGCGACGCGGTTCTCGGGAACGCGCAGGCCTATCGTTCGCCGCGACGGATGCGAGACCCGGCGCGGCACCTCCTTCGTCGCCTCGAGGATGAAGGTGAACGGCCCCGGCGTGCCGAGCTTGAGGAGGCGGAACTGGCGGTTGTCGACCCGCGCGTAGCTCGCCAGCTCGCTCAGGTCGCGGCACATCAGCGTGAACAGGTGCTTCGCGTCGACGCCGCGGATCGTACGCAGCCGCTCGGCCGCCGCCTTGTCGTCGAGACGGCAGGCGAGTGCGTAGCTCGAATCGGTCGGGATCGCGGCGACGCCGCCGCCCTGCAGGATTTGCGCCGCCTGCTTCAGCAGCCGGGGTTGCGGATCGACCGGGTGGACTTCGAAGTGCAGCGCCATGGCCCCGATTGTCGGGCAGGCGCACGGTGCGGCCACTATGCGGGGGCCGGCGAGAGCCTGGCCCGTCCCGTCGCGCCGCGGCTCCTCGTCCGGCTGCGAGCGCTCGGCGCGGCAGCGGCTATTGCGCCTGCTCGACAGGCTCGGCGGTCAGCCGAACGTCGGGCCTCACGCTATCGGCCTGCAGCAGGCGCAGGACTTCGCCAACGTTCACCCGGCCCGCATCTCAGGACGCGCTGTACGACCGAGTCTCGACGGGGAAGTGCTTCCAGTGAGGTCCAACGAATGAGTTGGACGCCGCCCGCTTGCACAGTTGCTGGCCGGCGAGCAAGGCCAAGAGTAGACTGCGGCTCATGAATGCGCGCGTGGACCAGCTGTTGAGCGATGCCTTGGGTCTGCCCGCTGAGGAGCGCTCTGCCATTGCGGTGGCACTCCTCGACAGCCTGGAAGGAAGCGAGGACGCCGCGATTTCCGAGGCTTGGCGCAAGGAACTCCGACTGCGCAGGCAAGCACTCCGGGACGGGGTGGTCAATCCGGTGCCTTGGGCTGATGCGCGAGCGCGACTGAGCGCACTGTGACCCGGTTTGTGGTTGAAGTTCTGCCTCCCGCGGAGTCAACGTTGGAGTTATCCGGCGCCTTGGTCCGCATAGGTGACCTTGGTGCCAACAACAGAGAGGTGCCCATGCTTCGTCAACTCGGCAATGATGGACGCGACATCCTCCGTGGACAACTGCTTCTGAAAGAGCGAACTGAGCGCACTGGTAAGGGTCTTGACCGTACTCGGCTTGGAGGCCTTGGTCTGCTGCAACCACGAAAGCGCAACGTCAAGGCGCTCGGAAGGTGACTTGGCGCTGGCGACCTTGACCAAGGGAATCTCTGCAATGGACTTGACGCGCCCGGCGAAGATGCCTTTGGACTTCAGGTGCTGGATCAGTGGATC
>JBDHSE010000303.1:0-3563 GCA_039807955.1 Ideonella sp.
GCGGCGGCGACGAAGGAAGACGACTGGATCGAGCAGCTCTTCATCGCCAACACGCACGACTGGCTGCTGTGCTTCTCGGACCGCGGGCGCGTCTACTGGCTGAAGGTGTGGGAGGTGCCGCAGGGCTCGCGCAACTCGCGCGGCAAGCCGATCGTCAACATGTTCCCGCTGCAGCCGGGCGAGAAGGTCAACGTCGTGCTGCCGCTGACCGACGGCTTTCGCAGCTTCCCGGCCGACCACTACGTGTTCATGGCGACGGCGCAGGGCACGGTGAAGAAGACCGCGCTCGACGAGTTCAGCAACCCGCGCAAGGCCGGCATCATCGCGCTCAACCTGGCCGACGGCGACTATCTCGTCGGCGCCGCGCTCACCGACGGCAAGCACGACGTGATGCTGTTCTCCGACGGCGGCAAGGCGGTGCGCTTCGACGAGGAAGACGTGCGTCCGATGGGCCGCAGCGCCGCCGGCGTGCGCGGCATGAAGCTCGACCCGGCGCAAAGCGTGATCGCGATGCTCGTCGCCGAGGACGAGACGCAAAGCGTGCTGACCGCGACCGAGAACGGCTTCGGCAAGCGCACCAGCATCGTCGAATACACCCGCCACGGCCGCGGCACGAAGGGCATGATCGCGATCCAGCAGACCGAGCGCAACGGCAAGGTCGTCGCCGCGACGCTGGTGCGCGAGGCCGACGAGATCATGCTGATCGCCGACAACGGCGTGCTCGTTCGCACCCGCGTCGCCGAGATCCGCGAGCTTGGCCGCGCGACGCAGGGCGTGACGCTGATGGCGCTCGATCCCGAAGCGCGGCTGATCGGCGTGCAGCGCATCGTCGAGAACGACGCCAACGCAGACGCGAACGGCGAGTCCGACCCAGCTTCCAACCCCGAGGAAAACTCCTGATGAAACGACTCTTGATTGCGGTGCTCTGCGCCGCGGCGACGCTCGCCCATGCGCAGACGAAGAAGGAACTGGTGCAAAAGGTCCTGGCGCTGCAGCAGCCGATGATCGAATCGATCTCGCGCAACATCGCCGAGCGCCCGGCCTTCCAGCTGATGCAGGTCTCCGGGCAGTTCATCCAGACGCAGGTGCCGGCCGACAAGCGCGAGGCGATGGGCAAGCAGGTCGAGACCGAGATCCGCAAGTTCGTCGACGATGCCGTTCCGGTGCTGCGCGAGCGCGCGCTCAAGCTCGCGCCGTCGACGCTCGGCGCGACGCTCGAAGAGAAGTTCACCGACGACGAACTCAAGCAGATGATCACCTGGCTCGAATCGCCGGCCAACAAGAAGCTGCAGCAGGTCGGGCCGGAGATGCAGAGCAGCTTCGCGCAGAAGCTGACGACCGAGGCCGCGCCGCTGCTCGACCCGAAGCTGCAGGGACTGCAGACGCGCCTGCGCACGCTGCTCGGCGTCCCCGAGCCGGGCGCGGCCGCCTCGGCCCCGGCCAGGCCGGCGGCCTCGGCCGCCAAGCCGCGCAAGTAGCCTTCCGCGGCGCGCAGGCCAGGCAGCGATGGCAGCATCATCCGACGCCGCGGTTCCGACGCTGCAATCGCTGCGCGCGCGGATCGACGCGCTCGATCTCGAGCTGCTCGCACTGCTCAACGAGCGCGCTTCGCTCGCGCTCGAGGTCGGCGCGCTGAAGAAGGCCGAAGGCTCGGTCGTGTTTCGCCCCGAGCGCGAGGCGCAGGTGATCGACGGCCTCAAACGCGCGAACCCCGGGCCGCTGCGCGGCGACAGCGTCGCGCCGATCTGGCGCGAGGTGATGTCGGCCTGCCGCGCGCTCGAGACGCCGACCCGCGTCGCCTATCTCGGCCCGGCGGGCACGTTCAGCGAAGAGGCCGCGCTCGGCTACTTCGGCTCGTCGATCGTGCGCCTGCCTTGCGCGAACTTCGACGAGGTGCTGCACACGACGCTCGCCGGCGCGGCCGACTTCGGCGTCGTACCGGTCGAGAACTCGACCGAAGGCGTCGTCGCGCGCTCGCTCGACCTGTTCCTGACGACGCCGCTCTTCATCATCGGCGAGACCAACCTCGTCGTGCGCCACAACCTGCTGCGGCGCGAGAACGCGCTCGAAGGCATCGCCGCCGTCTGCGCCCACCCGCAGGCGCTCGCCCAGTGCCACGCCTGGCTCGCGAACCACCTGCCGCACGCCGAGCGCAGGCCGGTCGCGAGCAACGCCGAGGGCGCCCGCATCGCGGCCGGCGACGCGACGCTTGCCGCGATCGCGAGCGAGCGCGCCGCAGGCGAGTTCGGGCTGCACGTCGTCGCCCCGGCGATCCAGGACGACGCGCACAACCGGACGCGCTTCGCGATCCTCGCCCATCCGGACCGCCAGCCGCGGCCGGCGGCGTCGGGCCACGACTGCACGAGCCTCGTCGTCTCGGTGCCGAACCAGCCCGGCGCGGTGCACGACATGCTCGTGCCGCTGAAGGCACACGGCGTCTCGATGAGCCGCTTCGAATCGCGGCCGGCGCGCTCGGGGCAGTGGGAGTACTACTTCTACATCGACATCCAGGGCCACCCCGACGAGCCGCACGTCGCCGCCGCGCTGCAGGGCCTGCGCGGCGTCTGCGCCTTCTTCAAGCTGCTCGGCACCTATCCGATCGACGTGCACTGATGTTCCAGCAACTCGGCGTCATCGGCTGCGGATTGATGGGCGGATCGTTCGCCCTCGCGCTCAAGCGTGGCGGCCTCGTGCGCCGCGTCGTCGGCTACAGCAAGTCGCCGTCGACGACCGAGAAGGCGAAGAAGCTCGGCGTGATCGACGCCGTCGCCGAATCGGCGCTGCAGGCCGTGACTGGCGCCGACATCGTGCTGCTTTCGGTGCCGGTCGCGGCGACCGAGACGACGTTCAAGGCGATCCGCCACCTGATCGGGCCCGACGTGCTGCTGATGGACGTCGGCAGCACGAAGCGCGAGGTGGTCGACGCCGCGCGCCGGGTGTTGAAGGATCGCGTCGCGTCGTTCGTGCCGGCGCATCCGATCGCCGGCAAGGAGGTGGCCGGCATCGCCAACGCCGAGGCGTCGCTCTACAGCGGGCGCCAGGTGATCCTCACGCCGCTCAAGCAGACGCGGCCCGAGCTCGTCCAGAAGGCGACCGACGTCTGGTCCGCGCTCGGCGCGCAGGTGCTGCGCATGACGGCCGAGAACCACGACGCCGCGTTCGCCGCCGTCAGCCACCTGCCGCACCTGCTCGCCTTCGCCTACTTCAGTTCGATCGTCAACCAGCCCGCCGGGCGCGACTTTCTCTCGCTCGCCGGGCCCGGGTTTCGCGATTTCACCCGCATCGCGGCGAGCGACCCGAGCGTCTGGCGCGACATCCTGCTCAGCAACCGCGAGGAGATCCTGCGCCAGTCGCTGCGCTTTCGGCACACGCTGGACGCGATCGAGCACGTCATGCGCGGCGGCAACGCCGAGGCGCTCGAGGGCCTCGTGCGCAAGGCGTCCGACGCGCGCGGCGAGTGGCAGATGAACGCCCAGAAGCAATCGGGCGAGCGCTCCTGAGGCGCGCCGCGCCTGGCCGGTCCGCGACACGCGCGCCATGTTCGACACGCCGTTTCTCGACAT
>JBDHSE010000304.1:0-3553 GCA_039807955.1 Ideonella sp.
GCGAGCACGCACTCGATCTCGTAGTCGTCGATTCGCGTGCCGGGGGGCAGCGCGCGGTCGGCAGCGGCGGCGGCGGCAGACCAGCCCCTGGGCTTGGTCATCGCGCGGTCGGCTTCTGGCATGGCAGGCGCATTATTTCCCTGCGAGGCATCGGCGTATACGAAGTGTTGGTCACGGGCCACGCATTGCAGGCTTGCACCGCTGCCGCGGCGATCAGCGCGGCGGCAGTTGCAGCCGCACCGCGCGCAGCTGTTCGTAGGCCGGGCGGCAGGCCTCGGCGACGGCCGAAGCCGCGGCGTCGAGTTGCGGGCGGCGTTCGCGCCACGGCTCGAAGCCGGTCGAGCGCCAGACCGCGGCGTACCAGTGCGGCGCCCAGACGCCGTCGCTCGCGCGCGCGCCGGCCGGCCAGTGCAGCATGCGTTCGTTGAAGGCGATGCCGAGCAGCGCGCACAGCGCCTCGAGATAGGCGCGCGGATCGCGCAGGAAGTCGTCGGCGTCGATCACGGTCGGCGGTGTTTGGGTGCGTCGCGCGACTTCGTCGTAGAGCGCGGCCTGTTGCAGCAGGCCGATGTCGCCGGGCGCAACGGCGGCGCGCGACTTCAGGTAGGAATCGACGACCTGCGCCGGATCGCGGATCAGGAACACGTTCGAGAGCGCATGCACCCAGCCGAGGTCCATGCCCGGCAGCAGATGGTGCGTCATGTGCTTCTGATACCAGATCGCCTTGCCGTCGGGGATCGCTCCGGTGAGGCGCTGCGCGACGCGGCGCCAGTCGGTATCGCCGGCGGCGATGACCTCGTCGCGCGCCGGATGGTCGAGGCCGGTCGCCGCGAGGTAGGCGGCATACAGCGGCTCGTCGACGACGGCGCAGTCGCTGCGGTTCTCCCAGGCCCGCATCAGCGCGGTGCTGATGTTGCGCGGGCCGCTCCACATCGCGACGCGCAGCGGCGGCGCGGCCGCTTCCTGCTGCAGCGGCGGCCGGTTCGTCATGCCGCGGCGCGCGTCGCGACGTCGCGCGCCACGAGGTCGCGATACAGGCCCTGCAGGCGCGCGACCATCGGCCCCGGAAGCAGCGCGCCCTCCTCGCCTATCGTGCGGCCGTCGATCGCGCGCACCGGCGCGAGGCCGGCGAAGGTGCCGGTGACGAAGGCCTCGTCGGCGCTGTAGGCCTCGGTCAGGCTGAAGTTCTTCTCGCGCGCCGGGATGCCGGCCTCGGCGCAGACGCGCAGCACGTTCGCGCGCGTGATGCCTGAGAGGCAATAGTCTCCGCTCGAAGTCCAGACCTCGCCGCGGCGGACGATGAAGAAATGCGTCGAGTTGCACGTCGCGACGAACCCGTGCGGGTCGAGCATCAGCGCCTCGTCGGCGCCGGCCGCCGTCGCCTGGATGCAGGCGGTGATGCAGTTCAACTTGCTGTGGCTGTTGAGCTTCGGGTCCTGCACGTCGGGAAAGCCGCGCCGCACGTGGACGGTGAAGAGCGTGAGGCCGGCGGCAAGCGTCTCGGGCTTGGCCGTCTTCCACTCGGCGATGATGACGACGGTCGCCGGGCCGATCGTCGTCCGCGGGTCCTGGTACGGCGTGCGCTTGACGCCGCGCGTCACCATCAGCCGGATGTGCACGCCGTCGCCGTGCATGCCGTTGGCGGCGAGCGTCGCGTAGAGCGCCTCGGTCAGCGCGGCGCGGCTCATGCCGATATCGAGCGCGATCGCCTTCGCACCCTCGTACAGGCGGTCGAGATGCGCGTCGAGAAAGACCGGATGGCCCTGGAAGACACGCAGCCCCTCCCACACGCCGTCGCCGAGCACGAAGCCGCTGTCGAACACCGAGACGACCGCGTCGTCGCGAGCCTTCAATTCGCCGTTGACCCAGATCCGGATCGCGGCATTGCGCGCGTCGTCGTGGAAGTCGTGGATGCTTTGCGACATGCTCGCGCGCGGGGCTCAGGCCGGCAGTTCCATGCTGACGTGGATCACGCCTTCGCCGCGGCGGTGGGTCATCGGAAAACCGCTGCGCTCGAAGACGATCAGCATCGGGCGGTTCTCGGGCAGGACCTCGGCGACGAACTGGCGGATGCCGCGCGCGCGGGCGATGCGCGCGAGGTGCGCGAGCAGCTTGCCGCCGAGGCCCTGGCCCTGGAAGTCCTCCTCGATCGTGAACGAGACTTCAGCGCCGGCTGCCGGGTTGCCCGGTTCGAGCATCGCGAACGACGCGCCGCCGATGATCTGCTCGGTTCCGTCCGGCTGCGGCAGGCAGACGACGAGACGCACGAGCTTGTCGAAGTCGACCTCGGTCCATTCGCGCAGCGTGCGCTCGCTCGGTTCGCCCTGCGCGGTGAAGAGACGCAGGTAGACGGTGTGCGGCTCGAGGCCGTGGAAGGCGTCGAGCATTGCCTGCTTGTCGCTCGGGCGGATCGCGCGGATCGTCACCGCGCGGCCGTCGCGCAGCGTCTCGGGCGCGCTGTAGGTGCTCGCGTCCATCGCCGGCTCTACTTCGCCGTCGGCATCGCGAACTCGGCCCCCTTGGCGGTGCTCTCGGGCCAGCGCTGCATGATCGACTTCTGCTTGGTATAGAAGCGCACGCCCTCCTCGCCGTAGGCGTGCATGTCGCCGAAGAGCGAGCGCTTCCAGCCGCCGAAGCCGTGCCACGCCATCGGCACCGGAATCGGCACGTTGATGCCGACCATGCCGACCTGGATGCGGCGCGCGAACTCGCGTGCGATGTGGCCGTCGCGCGTGTAGCAGGCGACGCCGTTGCCGAACTCATGGTCATTGACGAGCTGGACCGCGCTCGCGAAGTCGGGCACGCGCACGCACGCGAGCACCGGGCCGAAGATCTCTTCCTTGTAGACGCGCATCGCGGGCGTCACGTGGTCGAGCAGCGTGCCGCCGGTGAAGAAGCCCGATTCGTGCCCCGCGACCCTGTGGCCGCGACCATCGACGACGAGCTTCGCGCCCTCCTCGACACCGAGCGCGATGTAGCCCTCGATGCGCTGCAGCGCCTCGCGCGTCACGATCGGCCCCATCTCGGCGTCGGGTTCCATGCCGTTCTTGATCACGAGCTTCTTCGCCCGCTCGGCGACGAGCGGGATGACCTTGCCGGCGATCGCGTCGCCGACGAACACCGCGACGCTGATCGCCATGCAGCGCTCGCCCGCCGAGCCGTAGGCGGCGCCGACGAGCGCGTCGACCGTCTGCTCGACGTCGGCGTCGGGCATCACGACCATGTGATTCTTCGCGCCGCCGAGCGCCTGCACGCGCTTGCCATGGCGCGCGCCGGTCTCGTAGATGTAGTTGGCGATCGGCGTCGAGCCGACGAACGACACGGCCTTCACGTCCGGGTGCGCGAGCAGCGCATCGACGACGACCTTGTCGCCCTGGACGACGTTGAAGACGCCGTCCGGCAGCCCGGCCTGGCGCAGCAGATCGGCCATCAGCAGCGACGGCGACGGGTCGCGCTCGCTCGGCTTCAGGATGAACGCGTTGCCGCAGGCGAGCGCGACCGGGAACATCCACATCGGGACCATGCACGGGAAGTTGAACGGCGTGATGCCGGC
>JBDHSE010000305.1:0-3548 GCA_039807955.1 Ideonella sp.
TCTCGCCGGCGCTGAGCCGGATCGACAGCTCCTCCGGCGCGCTGGGCAATGCCACTTACACCGCCGTGCAACAACTGACCCCTCTCATCAGCGGCGCACGGGTGAGCACTGCCGTGCGCATGAAGTGGCTCGACCGTCTCTTCCAGGCGATTCAGGATGCCGCGAGACGCGTCAGGCGCTCGCGCGTTTCCTCGTCGGCAGGCAGCCAGAGTTCGAGGCGAGGCGAGTGCAGCGTCAGGTTCTGCGGCAGGCCGATGACGCTTTGCGACGCGACCATCGTGATCGGCCCGTCCGCGAGTTCGAAGCAGAAGGATCGGACCGGAACGGCGCCCGGCGCGAGCCGGCCCGCGGCTCCGCGCAGCGGGCCGTAGCGGCGCGTGAACGCGTCTTCGAGCGCGTCGACGCGCGGCGCCAGCGCCGGGCGCAGCCAGACCTCGCTGCGCAGCAGGGCGAGCAGTGCGGCGGCGGACGCTGCCGCGTCGCGCATCCGGGCGAGGAAGCCGTCTGGATCGGCGAGCGCGTCGATCATGTCGAGCGGCACGCCCCGCTGCTCGACGCGTGCCCAGTACGCCGGCATGATCGCCTCCCACATCCGGCGCGCGCCCTGGTTCATCTGCGTGACGAAGCGGTCGGTGGTGAAGACGAAGGCCGGAAACGGTTCGTGCGCCGCAAGCAGGGTGGCGAGTTCGCGCTCGGCGCCGGGCGCATCGGTCGTCTCGCCGGGCCGCTCGTCGGCGAGCACCGAGTAGCCGGCTGCGTTCATGACGACGTTGACGGTCGCCTCTGGCGCGCTCAACTCGTGCAGCCAGGCGCGCAGCAGCGTCTTGCTCGGGCGCGTCCTGCCGAGCTCGACGAAGGAGACGTGGCGCTGCGAAACGCCCAGACGCATCGCGAGTTCGAGCTGGCTGATGCCGCATTGCGCGCGCAGTTGCTGCAGCAACTGCTGGCAGCCCGAGGTCTTCGTTTCGACCGCCACCGGCTTCACTGCCTCGGGCCGGGTGCGCGCGGCGCGGCGGCCGCGAATACATCCCAAGTAGTTGCCGCCGGCTCGCTGAATCGCGATAGTCGCGGCTTTTCCGCTACCGGGGAGACCTCATGATCGACGCGAGCGCAACCATTCATTGTGAAGACGTGCCGTGGCTGCCGCTGGCGCCCAAGGTCGGCGTTCGGGTGCTGAAGCTCGACGCGACGGAGGGCAGCTATACGGTGATGATCCGCGCCGAGGCGGGCGGCGTCCTGCCGCGCCATCGGCACATCGGCGAGGCCGAGATCTACATGCTCGAGGGCAGCGGCGCCCATCCGCAGACCGGCGCCTTCCGGCCGGGCGACTTCATCACCGAGCGCGCCGGTGCGATCCACGATCCGCTCGAGTTCGGCGAGAACACGCTGTTGCTGATGGTTTCGCGCGGCCCGTCGGCGTTCCTCGCGCCGGACGGATCCGACATGGTCCTGATGGACGTGCCGATGCTGCAGGGCCTGATGCAGCGAGGCGCGGCGCAGGCGGCGGCGCAATAGCGAGACGAGCGGACTCGCGATCGCATCGGTCACGGCCTCTTCCTGCAACGCCGGTCGTTCGCGGCGCATGCGATCGAGCCGCTGGCCGCGACGTTCGGAATCCATTCCCGTTGCAACACGCATCTTCGGCACTCCCGAATCTGCAGTGATTGTCGGCGTTGCGGCTGCCGGGCGCAGAGCGCCGCTGCGTCCCGGCTGTGCGCCCGCGCGAACCCATTGCGGAAAACCTTGTCCTTCTGTATATTGCTTTACCTATAAACTACTTCGGGACGCTCGGGAGCCATCATGACCACTCGACAGACCACCCTCCTGCAGATCGACTTCCCGTTCACCGGCCCCTGGGGCGACGCCCTCGCTGCGGCGATGGCCGACCTCGCGGCGGACATCGCCGGCGAGCAAGGGCTGCTCTGGAAGATCTGGACCGAGAGCAGCACAACGGGGCGCGCCGGCGGCATCTACCTGTTCACGGATCCAGCCTCGGCGCAGCGCTACCTCGAGAAGCACTCGGCGCGCCTGAAGGCGTTCGGCATCGACGGCATCGTCGCCCACGCTTTCGACGTCAACGAGACGCTGACACAGGTGACGAGGGGCCCGCTGCGTTGATCGCGCCTGCCGCGCAAGAACGCTCTGCCGGCGCACTGCTTGCCCGCGCCGTCGTCTGGGAAAGCGCCGTCGGCTGGACGCCCGAGTGTCTGGCCGAAGGGCCGGCGATGCTCGAGCGCTTTCGCGCGAGCGGCTTCTCGTTCGTCTCGCTCACCATCGGCGCCGACTGGGACAAGCCGGAACCAACACTGCGCCACTTCGCGCAGCAGCGCCGCTGGCTCGAGGCGCAGCCGCAGCTGCGCGTCGTCGAAAGCTGCGACGAGATTCGCCGCGCCAAGGCGGACGGCGTGCTCGGCGTCGGCTTTCATTTGCAAGGCGCGGGGCCGCTCGGCTACGAGCCGGCGCTGCTGGCTGCCTGGTACCGGCTCGGCGTGCGCTGGATCATCCCGGCCTACAACACGCGCAACCCGCTCGGCGACGGCTGCCACGAGCCATCGGATGCCGGCCTGTCGATGCTCGGCCGCGAGTTCGTCGCCGAGGCGAACCGCGTCGGCATGATGCTCGACGCGAGCCACGCCGGCATCCGCACCTCGCTCGACATCATCGAGTGCTCGACCAAGCCGGTCGTCTTTTCGCACTCGAACGCGCGCGCCGTCAAGGACCACGAGCGCAACATCACCGACGAGCAGATCCGCGCCGTTGCCGCGCGCGGCGGCGTCGTCGGCATCAACTCGATCGGCGCCTTCGTCGCCGACGACAACAGCTCGGGCGTCGCCGGCCTCGTGCGCCACATCGACCACATCGCGCAGTTGGTGGGGCCGCAGCACGTCGGCCTCGGGCTCGACGTCGTCTTCTACCAGGACTTCATGACGAAGCTCTACGACGCCGGCCCGATGATGGCGCGCCGCGGCTATCCGCGCCCACCGTGGGCCGACGTCAAGCCCGAGGCGCTGCCCGACCTGGTCGAAGCGCTGATCCGCCTCGGCTACGACGACGCCACGGTGCTCGGCATCCTCGGCGAGAACTTCCTTCGTGTTGCCGCGCAGAACTGGCAGCCGCGCGCTTCCTCCTCCACCTGACCCCTTCACACCGCTGCAACCCATGAACATCAAGCACCTCCTCGGCGCGGCCGCGCTCTTCCTGGCCGGCATCGCGAGCGCCCAGACGCCGGCGCCCAAGGTCATCGCGATCGTCAACTTCGGCGAGCATCCGGCGCTCAACCTAGTCGTCGAGGGCTTCAAGTCGCGCATGGGCCAGCTCGGCTACGAGGACGGCCGGCAGGTGACCTATGACTACATGCACGCCAACTTCGACCGCAGCCTCATCCCGCAGGTGCTGCAGCGCGCCGAGGCGAAGAAGCCGGACCTGATCTTCGCGATCACGACGCCTATCAACCAGGCGGCGGTGCGCGGCATCAAGGACAAGTCGATCCCGATCGTGTTCGCCTCGGTCGTCGACCCGGTCGTCGCCGGCCTTGTGCCCGACTGGCA
>JBDHSE010000306.1:0-3526 GCA_039807955.1 Ideonella sp.
CCTACTTCATCAATGTGCATCCGGATGAGGAGCATTGGGAAGAGTGGATGGTTTGCGGCAATATCACAGCCGCCGCTGGCACGCTGCGTGCGGCGCAGCGGGCACGCCGGTGCTTTCCGCCACCGGCGGTTCGGCGCCGGCCGCGGCGGGCTCTGTCACAGGCGCAGGCGCGCTGGCGACCACCGTCGCCGCGCCGGCCTCCTCGTCGAGGCCGACCAGGCTCGCGAGCGTGATGCGGGTCGCGATCGGATGCCAGTAGCTCAGTGCGCCGGTCTCGATCGGCGGCTTGTCGACGACGGCGCAGATGCCCGCCGCGGCGCGCCGCGCGGCCTGCGCGCATTCGGCCGACGCCTGCGGCTCGCGCGCGCACTCGGCGCGCACGTGCTCGACGAGCTGGGCCACGCCCTCGCGTTCGAGCGGGCGCAACTGCGGGCTCGTGCGCAGGTCGCGCAGGATCATCAACTGCACCGCCGTGTGGTCGGCGACCTTCGGGCAGCTGCCGTCGAGGTCGCGCACCTCGTTCGAGACCTCGGTGAAGAGGCGCTGCGCCTCGGCGTGCTCGTTGGCGCGGTCCTGGCGGAACTGCTCGCTCACCTGCCAGACGCCGAGCAGCAGCGTGCCCGACGCGCTCAGGCCGAGCGTCGCGCCGATCGCCGTCGCGCGCGCCGAGCGGCGCCACAGCGGCTCGCCGGCCGCCGCGGCGTCGGCCGCTGGCACGGCGCCGGTCAGGCGCGCGGCGACCGTCATCGGGTGCGCGCAGCGGCGCGACCAGCCCGGAAGCTGCGCCAGCCACGCCGGGTCGAGCGCGTTGCCGATGTCCTCGCCGAGGCGCTGGTAGCTCTCCCACTGCGCCTCGTCGAAGCTCTGGTCGCCGGTCGATTCGTGCGGGAAGCTCGGGTGGCGCTGCGCGTAGGCGAGCAGGTCGAGGTCGAGCGCGTCGTGCAGGTTGGGCTTGACGACGAGCAGCGTCGCCTCCTGGCGCCGGCCGCCGGCATCGGCCGCGTAGCGCACGCGCGCCATCATCACGCCGCGGCTCGAGTGGTTGTCGGCCATGTCCTCCGGCGCGAGCACCGTGATCCTGCCGCCGGCGCCGGGGAAGTGGTGCGCCGCCTCCTCGCGGGTGTAGAACTCGATCTCGGCGCCGAAGTCGATGCGCGCCTTGCGCACCAGGTTCTCGAGGTCGGCGAACTGGTAGTCGGCGTCGGCGCCGTTGTTGGCGAGGATGATGAAGTCGAGCCGGCGCTTGAGCAGCGGGTAGACGCCGGTGTTGTCGAAGTGCCCGCCGTCGGACAGATACCACCACGGCCGGGCGCGGCCGTAGAACGACGCCGACGCCTCGCTCCACAGCATCAGCGGCTTGACGATGCCGCGCCAGCCGCGCGCGACGCGCGGCGGCGTCGCGCCCTGCGGCGGCAGCGGCGCGCGCAGCCAGTAACCGAGCCGCACGCCGAGGAAGAACAGCAACAGCGCCCAGCCGGCCGAGGTGTACGAGCCGGCGCCGGGCGACGCCGCCGCGCCCGACGCCGCGACCCAGCGCCCGAGGGTGCCGACGTCCTGCGCGTCGCAGTCGCGCAGGATCGCGGCGTCGTCCGGGCCGACTTCGAGTGCGCGCGCGCTGGCCGTCACGAGCGTCCCCTTGCGGTCGGCGTTGTACAGGCCCGAGGCGTCGTCGCGCGTCTGGTTGAGCGTGACGTTGACGAGGTGGATCGGCCCGCCGCGCGCCTCGGGCCGGTAGCTGCACAGGCCGGTGTCGTCGCCGATCACGACCTCGCGCACGTTGCCTTCGCGCGAGCGGTGCGCGGCGTCGCCATCGACGACGCGCCGCACCTCGTTGCCGACGGCGAGGTAGGCGGCGGTCAGCCGCGCGCGATAAAAGCCGTGCAGCGAGGTCGCGTTCGCCATGTGCGCGTTGCGCGCCGACAGCAGCCACCACAGCGCGGCGAGCGCGAAGAGGCCAAGCGCGCGCAGCCCCGGCGAGTAGTCGCGCACCGCGCGCAGCGGATCGGGCGCGAAGACGAGCCACTGCGCGAGCACGAGCCAGGCAAGGACGAGCGCGATGAGGCCAACGAGGCCGCCGATGTTGAGCAGCTTCGGCGCCCAGTCGACGCCGGTGCCGGCCTTCGCCTGCTCGGCCAGCTGCTGCAGCGGCTGCGCCAGCGCGCGCAGCACGAGCACCACCGCGCCGCCGATGCCGACGCCGCCCCAGACCCAGGTCTCGCCGCTTTGCAGCGCCTCGAGCAGCCACCAGCTGAACGCATCGAACGCGCCGGCGAGCGCCGCGCCGAGCGCTGCGAGCAGCACGACGCGCAGCGCGAGCGTGAGCTTCTCGCGCAGGGCGGCGACGGCGAGCGCGCGCGACTCGCTCGAGCGGCGCAGCGCGGCGCGGGTGTAGATCAACCCGGCCAGGCTCGACCACAGCGCGAGCAGCGACGCGAGGACGAACAGCGCGCCGCCTTCGCCGCTGACGAGCGCGGCGGCGCTCGGCGAGGCAAAGAGCGTCACGCCGAGCGCCGCCAACCCGACGATCACGATCAATGCCAGGTCGCGCCACCGAAAGCCCGCCCCCGGCTCGGTCGGCGGGTTCTCGCGTGCGATCCAGTACGCCGCCATCAGCCCCGGCCCGCACAGCACGAGGACGAGGATCGCGAGCGGCCACCACGGCGTGCGCCAGACCTGCCACAGCGCCGGGTCGAACGCGGGCATGCCCTGCAGCAGCAGGTGCGGCAGCAGCACCGCGAGCACGAACGGCAGGCACAGCAGCAGGCACTCGGCGTGGATCGCGACGCTCGCCCGCAGATAGGTGGCGACGGCGACGCCCAGATCGCGCGCGCCCGACGGCGACAGGTAGCGGCCGTAGCGGCGCATCCATTCGAGCAGCGGCGACGTGCTGCGCGCCAGCTCCTGCTGCGCGCGCTCGATGCCGACCTGCGTGACGAGGCGGCCGAACATCGCGCCGACGAAGCCGCCGCCGGAGACGGTCGAGAGATAGTCGAAGCGCGTCAGCAGCCCGTTGCGCGCCAGCCCACGCAGCAGGCCCAGACCGAAGGTCGCGCTGCGCACGCCGCCGCCGGAGATCGCGAGGCCGACACGCGGCAGCGCGTTGCGTGACTTCTCGGCTTGCGCCGCGCCGCCTTCGGCCGGCGCATCGAGCTGCGCGATGCGGCGCCGCTCGGCGACGAGCGCTGCTTCGGCGTCGAACAAGCTGCGCAGCGGCCCGCCGGCGGGCGGCACGTTCGGCGTCGCAGGGTCGGCGGGCTCGGTCATGAGGGCTCCCGGGCGCAAGGCTCAGCGCGGGCGAATGGTATCGCCGCGCCCGCGGCGGCGCATCGACGACGCCCGGTCGGCACGGACAAACCCCGCGCGCCGACGTTGGCGGCCGACCGCGGCTGACGTCCGACAGCGGTTCGGGATACGCTCGGGCTGCTTCGCGCGCCGTGAACGATGCGCGGCGCCGCACAGCAAGGGACGCCATGCCAAACCCGCTCAAACCCAACCAGGATCGCTCCGTCCTCGTCGTCGGCGCCGG
>JBDHSE010000012.1:0-21861 GCA_039807955.1 Ideonella sp.
GTCAGCTCGCGGCCGGTGCACACCGGCACGGCGGGGATGTCGTAGATCGGCTTGTCGGGATACAGCTCGACGCACTGCCCGCCGGCATAGCCGAGCGAGTCGACGACGTGCGCCTTGATCTCGAGAAGGCCGAGCTCGAAGACCTGGAACAGGCCGACCGGGCCGGCACCGACGATCAGCGCGTCGGTCTCGATGCGGCCGTGCGAGTGGCGATGATCGGTGCGCACATCGGCGGGCGCCGCCGCGGGCGGCGGCGCGAGGACGAGTTCGTCTTCCATCGTCAGCGTTTCAGTTCGGGCAGCTTGCCGCTGCGGTCCTTCCAGTCGTCGGCGTCGGGCAGCGCGGCCTTGCTCTTGGAGATCGTCGGCCACTTCTTCGACAGCTCGGCGTTGAGCGCGATCATGTGCTGCTCGTTGCCCGGCACGTCCTCCTCGGGCACGATCGCGGCGACCGGGCACTCGGGGATGCAGACGGCGCAGTCGATGCACTCGTCAGGTTCGATCGTCAGGCAGTTTTCGCCTTCGCGGAAGGCGTCGACGGGGCAGACGTCGACGCAGTCGGTGTATTTGCAGCGGATGCAGGATTCGAGAACGACGTGGGTCATGGGTTGGGTTTGCGGCGCGCTTCGCAGGCCTTCTCAGGCTCCGGCCGCGAAGTGCCGTGCGTTGACTTGTTGTTCGAAATTCTATGGTCCCGGGGTTTTCACTTAGCCCTGAAGGGTGTCGGTCGGGTGGGGTCTCTCGGGCAGCACGTCAAGTGCGCCACCGTGCGTGGCGTGTCCGACGGCACATGAAGCGGTGCGGTGGGCGGCGCGTGCTGGCGAAGGCGGCAGCGCGGCAGGGCGCTTGACCCTCACCCCGACCCTCTCCCGCAAGCGGGAGAGGGAGGAATCCAACTCCCTCTCCCCTCGGGGAGAGGGTCGGGGTGAGGGGGACTTGCCGCACGGACCCGCGCTGAACGAGCTGATGGATCGTTGGTTCAACTGCAGGCCGTGCGATTCACGAGCAGCGCGCCGCTCGTGCGATGGCTGTGCGCATCGACGACGATCAGCGCACCGCCGACGCGATTGGCCTCGTAGGCGTCGACCGGCAGCGGCTGCTGCAGTCGGACCGTCACCTCGCCGATGTCGTTGGCCGCGAGTTCGTGCGCGCCGCCGCGCTCGAGGGTGTGGATGTCGAGCCGGCTGTCGATCGACTCGATGCGCGCCGCGACCCAGCGGTTGCCGTGGCGCAGCCAGTACTTGCGGCCGACGCGCGCAGGCTCGGTGTCGAGCCAGGCGAGCGTCGCCGAGAAGCCCTGCGCCGCGCGCACGCTGCGCGGCGTCGCGATCCAGTCGCCGCGCGAGACATCGATCTGGCGGTCGAGCACGATGCCGGCCGACTGCCCGGCCTCGGCGCCGTTGACGACGTCGCCAGCGCGCCGCACTTCGGCGACCCGCGCGACGTGCCCGCCGGGAAAGATCTCGACGGCGTCGCCCGCTCGCACCCGGCCGTGCGCGACGCGGCCCCAGAGCGTGCGCAGCGTGTGGCCGCTGCCGCCGCCGTCGCGGCCGACGTACTGCACCGGCAGCAGCAGGTCGCCATCCTTGCGTTCCTGCGCCGTAGGCAGGCTCTCGAGCAGTTCGAGCAGCGCCGGGCCGTCGTAGCCGCCGGCGGCCGAGCGCGTCGTGACGTTGTCGCCGCGCAGCGCCGAGGCCGGGATCACGCCGGCCACGTCGATGCCGGCCTCGGCGGCGAACGCGAGCAGCGCTTCGCGCACCGGCTCGAACGCGGCGCGCACGTCGTCCACCGCGTCGATCTTGTTGACGGCGAAGACGATGTGCGGCACGCGCAGAAGCTGCGCGAGCACCGCGTGGCGCCGCGTCTGCGCGAGCAGCGCGACGGGCCGCGCCGAAATATCGAGCTTCGTGATGTCGACAAGCACGACGGCGGCGTCGCTGCCCGCGGCGGCCGTCACCATGTTGCGCGTGTACTGCTCGTGGCCCGGTGCGTCGGCGATGATGAACTTGCGCCGGCGCGTCGCGAAGTAGCGGTAGGCGACGTCGATCGTGATGCCCTGCTCGCGCTCGGCCTCGAGGCCGTCGGTCAGCAGCGACAGGTCGATCGCGGCGCCGGCCGCCCGTCGTTCGAGCATGTCGATCTGGTCGGCGAGGATCGCGCGGCTGTCGTAGAGCAGGCGGCCGATGAGCGTGCTCTTGCCGTCGTCGACGCTGCCGGCGGTGAGGAAGCGCAGCGCCCGACGATCGGCGACGTTCGGAATCGAAGCGGTGTTCATCAGAAGTAGCCTTCCTTCTTGCGCCGCTCCATCGCGGCGTCGCAGCTGCGGTCGTCCAAGCGCGTCGCGCCGCGCTCGGTGAGGGTGGCCGAGAGCGTCTCGGCGATGATCTCGGCGGTCGTCGCGGCGGGGCTTGCGACCGGGCAGGTGCACGTCATGTCGCCGACGGTGCGAAAGCGCACCTGCGCCGTCTCGATCGCTTCGCCGGCGGCGGCCGGCGTGACCTCGGTGAGCGGCACGAGCAGACCCTTGCGGCGCATCACCTGGCGTTCGTGGGCGTAGTACAGGCTCGGCAGCGCGATGCTCTCGCGTGCGATGTAGAGCCAGACGTCGAGCTCGGTCCAGTTGCTGATCGGGAACACGCGCATGTGCTCGCCCGGCTTGATGCGGGTGTTGAAGAGCGTCCACAGTTCGGGGCGCTGCTCGCTCGGCTGCCATTGGCCGAACGCGTCGCGGTGCGAGAAGATGCGCTCCTTGGCGCGCGCCTTCTCCTCGTCGCGGCGCGCGCCGCCGAGCAGCGCGTCGAACTCGAACTCCTCGATCGCTTCGAGCAGGGCGACGCTCTGGTGCGCGTTGCGCGACTCGAGCGGCTGCGACAGCCGCACCGTGCCGCGCGCGATCGAAGCGTCGAGGTGGGCGACGACGAGGCGCTCGTGCGACTCAGCGGCGCGCCGGTCGCGAAACTCGATCACCTCGGGGAAGTTGTGGCCGGTATCGACGTGCAACAACGGCATCGGCAGCCGGCCCGCGAAGCCGCCGCCCGCGACGCGGCGCTTGAACGCCTTCTCGGCGAGGTGCAGCACGACGCACGAGTCCTTGCCGCCGGAAAAGAGCAGCGCCGGCCGCTCGAACGCGGCGGCCGTCTCGCGCAGGATGAAGATCGCTTCCTCTTCGAGCCAGTCGAGGTGGGCGTGGTCGAGGTCGGGCAGCAACTGCTCGACGCGAAGGGGGGCATTCATGCGGGGGCTCCGATCTCCTCGGTTGAATCCTTGTTGACGTGCAGGCCGCATTCCTTGGCGGATTCGCTGTGGCTGCGGCCGGGCGCTGGCGCGCCCTTGACTTCGGCGTGGCCGAAGTCAGCCTGCGCCGGAGCGAATCCGCCTGCGCCTTCGCGTTGCGAAGGCGACGCTGCGTTCTTGGGTTCGCTGTGGCTGCGGCCGGGCGCTGGGGCGCCCTTGACTTCGGCGTGGCCGAAGTCAGCCTGCGCCGGAGCGAATTCGCCTGCGCCTTCGCGTTGCGAAGGCGACGCTGCTTGCGCATCGTCGGCATGCCGCCTGACGTGCAGGCCGCATTCCTTGGCGGATTCGCTCTCCCACCACCAGCGGCCGGAGCGGAAGTCGGCGCCGACGGGGATCGCGCGGGTGCAAGGCGCGCAGCCGATGCTTGGCATGAACGCGTCGTGCAGCGGGTTGCACGGCACGTTGTTTTGCTCGATGTAGTGCCAGACGTCGGCCCAGCTCCAGTTGGCGAGCGGATTGAACTTGACGCGCCCGGCGTCGTCGCGCTCGCTGAAACGGACGGCCGCGCGCGCACCGGATTGCTCGCGGCGCAGCCCGGTGACCCAGGCGCTGCGCCCGGCGAGCATGCGCGACAGCGGCTCGAGCTTGCGCAGCCCGCAGCACGCCTTGCGCAGTTCGAGGCTCTTGTACATCGCGTTCGCGCCGTTGGCCTGCACGAACGCCGCGGCGGCTTGTGCATGCGGCCGGTAGACCTCGACTGCGATGCGGTAACGCTCCTCGATTTGCGCAACGAGTGCGATCGTCTGCGTATGCAGCAGCCCGGTGTCGAGCGTCGCGACGGCAATGCCGATGCGCTGGCGCGCGACGAGGTCGGTCAGCACCATGTCCTCGGCGCCGAGGCTCGTCGCCTGCACGATGCGGCCGGCGTGCTCGAGCGCGGCCGACTGCAGCAATGCGCTCGCCTGCGCGACGCGATCGTCGAATCCGGGCGTCGCGCGGGCGTAGAGGGCGATCGCACCCGACGCCGCGCTGCGCGGCTCGCCGCCGCTCGCTTGCAAAGCGACGTCGCCGCGCGGACTGATGATGCTGCCGCTCATGCCGCCCACTCCGCCTGCTCGCGCACCGCTTGCTGCGCACCGGCGTCTGCAACGACCGACGCCCTCGCGAACAGCGGCAGCGGCTCGCGCGTATCGCCCTGGTAGTGGACGCCGAAGTGGTGCAGGGCGCGCTCGGCGACGTCCTGGCGCTGATCGGCGCGCAGTTCGACCGCGTCGAAGCCGGTGCGCGCGAGCATCGGCATCATGTCGGCGAGCACCTCGCCCGTCGCCCGCAGTTCGCCCGCGTAGCGCAGGCGCGTACGCAATAGCCGGGCCTGGCTGTAGGCGCGGCCGTCGGTCCACTTCGGGAACTCGAGCGCGATGAGGTCGAGCCGCGGCAGGTCGTCGGCGATGTCCTCGATCTCGGCGTCGTTCGCGAGCCTCACGCCGACCGGCATGCCGCGCGGCCAACGGTCGCGAACGGCGCGCCACTCGCCGGGTGTGAGCAGCAGATGCGGCTGCGGTGTGATGCTGACGAGCGGGCCGTCGTCGCCGGCCAGCGTGCGCCACGGTCCGCGGCGCGATTGGACGTACTTCATGCTGCAAGCTCCGTGATGAGTGCCCGGCGCGCGGTCTGGGCGGCTGATTTGAAACGTTCGGCGCCGATGCGGCGCACGGTGTCGATGAAGCGCTCGGCGCCGATTCGCTCGCCGCGATAGGTCTCGATCAGCGCCTCGACGACGTCGGGCACCTCGTCGGCCGCGAACGACGGGCCGATGACCTTGCCTGGCAGCGGCGGCCCGCTGGCGTCGGAGCCGTCCGATCCGCCAAGCGTGATCTGGTACCACTCGTGGCCGTCCTTGTCGACGCCGAGGACGCCGATGTGGCCGCTGTGATGGTGGCCGCAGGAATTGATGCAGCCGCTCATGTGCAGGTCGATGTCGCCGATGTCGTGCAGTTCGTCGAGGTCGGCGAAACGCTCGGTGATCGCCGCCGCGATCGGGATCGAGCGCGCGTTGGCGAGCGCGCAGAAGTCGCCGCCGGGGCAGGCGATCAGGTCGGTCAGCAGCCCGATGTTGGGCGTCGCGAAGCGCGCCGCGCGGGCGTCGTCCCACATCGCGCGCAGGTCGCTCGCGAGCACCCACGGCAGGACGAGGTTCTGGTCGTGCGTGACGCGCAGCTCGGCGTGCGAGTAGCGCTCGGCAAGCGTCGCCGCGCGCTCCATCTGCTCGGCCGTGACGTCGCCCGGCGCCTGGCCGGGGCGCTTGAGCGAGAGCGTCACGGCGCGATAGCCGGGCAGCCGGTGGCGGTGCACGTTGCGGGCCAGCCAGCGCTCGAAAGCCGGCGGCGCTTCGCCGGTTGGCGGCGCATCGTCGGCGGCGCGCGCGGCGACGCCGGCCGGCAACTCGAACGAGCGCGCGACGCGGTCGAGTTCAGCCTGCGTCAGCAGGTGCGCAGCCCCCGCCGCGTCGTGTTCGAGGATGGCGCGGAACTCGTCCTCGACGGCGTCGAAGAACCTGCGGCCCTCGGCCTTGACGAGGATCTTGATACGCGCCTTGAACGCGTTGTCGCGCCGGCCGTAACGGTTGTAGACGCGGACGATCGCCTCGATGTAGACGAGGATCTGCTGCCAAGGCAGGAACTCGCGCGCGACGCTCGCGATGAGCGGCGTGCGGCCCATGCCGCCGCCGACGCTGACCTGGAAGCCCACTTCGCCGGCGTCGTTCTTCACGAGCCGCAGGCCGATGTCGTGCCAGGCGATCGCCGCCCTGTCCTCGGCGGCGCCGGCGACGGCGATCTTGAACTTGCGCGGCAGGAACGCGAACTCGGGGTGCAGCGTGCTCCACTGGCGCAGGATCTCGCAGTACGGCCGCGGGTCGACGATCTCGTCGGGCGCGATGCCGGCGAAGGCGTCGCTCGTGATGTTGCGGATGCAGTTGCCGCTGGTCTGGATGCTGTGCATGTCGACCTCGGCAAGGGCGTCGACCGCATCGGCCGCGCGCTCGAGCGGGATCCAGTTGAACTGCAGGTTCTGGCGCGTCGTGAAGTGGCCGAAGCCGCGGTCGAACTCGCGCGCGATTCTCGCCAGCTGGCGCAGTTGCCGGGCGTGCAGCTCGCCGTACGGGATCGCGATCCTGAACATCGGCGCGTGGCGCTGGATGTACCAGCCGTTTTGCAGCCGCAGCGCCTTGAACTCCTCTTCGCCGAGCTGGCCCGAGAGGTGGCGGCGCAACTGGTCGCGGAACTGGGCCGCGCGCTGGCGGACGAAATGGCGGTCGAAATCGGTGTAGGTGTACATGGCGAGGTGGGAACGAGGATCAGACGATGACCTTGACGCCGGCCGTGACGAGCGAGGCGCACAGCAGCAGCCGCACGAGGCGCTCGGGCAGCTTGCGCGTGAGCTGCGCGCCGACCCAGATGCCCGGGATCGAGCCGGCGAGCAGCATCGCGAGCAGCGCCCAGTCGACATGGCCGAGCGTCGCGTGGCCGATGCCGGCGACGAGCGTCAGCGGCACGGCGTGCGAGATGTCGGTGCCGACGATGCGGCGTGTGTCCAGCCGCGGGTAGAGCAGCAGGATGAGCGTCGCGCCGATCGCGCCGGCGCCGATCGAGCTGATCGACACCAGCACGCCGAGCAGGGTGCCGCACAGCGCCGTCAGCGCGGGCTTGATCGTGGGCGGCAGATGGCGCTCGAGCCGCAGCCCGAGCGCGTTCCACGCCGGGCGGTAGGCGACGGTCAGCGCCGTCAGCAGCAGCGCGACGCCAAGCGTCGTCGTGATCGCGCTCGACCATCCGGCGTTGACGCCGGTGGCGTGCATCAGCGCGATCGTCGCGAGCGACGCCGGCAGGCTGCCGGCGAGCAGCAGCGACGTGATGCGCCAGTCGACCTGCCCGTGACGGTGGTGGGCGAGGGCGCCCGACGACTTGGTGATCGCCGCGAACCACAGATCGGTGCCGATCGCGAGCACCGGCTGCAGCCGGAAGACCGAGATCAGCAGCGGCGTCATCAGCGAGCCACCGCCGACGCCCGTCAGGCCGACGATCGCGCCGATGCAAAAGCCGCTGAATATCGCGATCGGGTCCATGCTCCTTCCCGGTTCTCCGTTTGCGCCGTGCGCCCCGAACAGGGCGCATCGCGGCGCAGGCGAACTCTAGGGAGGGTTGGCCGAATCAGGAACTACAGTTTCCTTGTTTGCTTAGCAGCAGCGGGAATAAGAGGCAGCGTGGCCGCTGCTTCGTGCGCGTTACTTCGCGAGCAGCAGGTTGGCCATCGCAACGTCCTCGGGCCCGAGCGATCCGGCCACCTGACGCAGCCGCACGCCGGCGAGGATCAGGTCGTAGCGCGCCTTGGCCAGGTCGCGCTGGGTCGTGAAGAGCTGGGTCTGGGCGTTGAGCACGTCCAGCGTCACCTTCAACCCGACCTTGTAGCCAAGCTCGGTCGCTTCGAGCGCGAGCTTGCTCGAAGCCTCGGCCGCCTCGAGCGCATTGACGAGCGCGCGCCCGGAACTGACGGCGAGGAAGGCGGTGCGCGTGCCGAGGTCGACCGTGCGCTGGGCGCCGGCGAGGTCCTCGCGCGCCTTCTCGGCGAGGCTGAGCGTTTCCTTCACCCGGTTCTGCACCGCGAAGCCCGAGAACACGGGGATGTTCAACTGCAGGCCGATCGCCGCGTTGCGATAGGTGCCGGGCAGTTGCGCGCTGCCGGTGCCGCCGCCGCTCAGCCCGGTGTTGTTGTTGGCGCCCATCGAGCCGACGAGGTCGAGCGTCGGCAGGTGGCCGGCGCGCGCCTTCTCGGTCTCGATCTGCGCAGTGTCGTAGGCGAGGCGCGCCTTGCGCACATTGGGGCTGTCGTTGTTGGCGGTGGTGAGCCAGTCCTGCAGCGTCGTCGTGAGCGGCGGTATCACGACCGGCACCGCGAGCGGGCGCGGCGCGACGTCGGTCTTGCCGACCAGCGTGTCGAGCGCGGCGCGCCGGGTGCGCAGGTCGTTGTCGGCGGCGATCGCCTGCGCCTGCGTCAGGTCGTAGCGCGCCTGCGCCTCGCGCGTGTCGGTGATCGTCGCCGTGCCGACCTCGAAGTTGCGTTTCGCCGACGCGAGCTGCTCGGTGATCGCCTTCAGGTTGGCCTGCGTCGTCGCGAGGTTGTCCTGCGCCGAGAGGGTGTCGAAGTAGGCTTGCGCCAGGCGCACGATCAGGTCCTGCTCGGCGGCGTGCAGGTCGGACTGGGCGATCTCGAAGGCCTTCTCGGCGCTCGCGATCGTCTCGCTGTTGGCCTTGTTGAACAGCGGCTGCTTCGCGTTGAGCGTCGCCTGCGAGGTCGTGCTGTAGAAGTTGTCGTCGATGCGCGGGATGTCGCTCAGGTTGCGCGCGGTGCTCGCGTTGATGCTCGCCGACGGCAGGCGCAGCGCCTTCGACTGCTCGAGGCGGTACTGCGCGGCCTCGGCCGTCGCGCGTGCGCCGAGGTAGGTCGCGTCGTAGCCGCGCGCCGCGTCGTAAAGCTCCTGCAGGCTCTGCGCCTGCGCGAGCGTCGAGGCGAGTGCGAGCGCCAACCCGCCGGCGAGCGGCCGCCACAGGATTCGCGCAGGATGGCGACGCGGCGGGGTTGGATCAACGGTGCGCGCTGCGGGCATGGGGTTTCCTCGGGTTCTCGTTCTCGGCGTCGGTGGGAAGGGTCGGGCCGCGCGTCAGTAGCGCGCGACCTCGGGCGCGACGCCGAGCGACCAGGCGTCGATGCCGCCGGCGAGGTTATAGACGTTCGCGAAGCCCTGCTGCGACAGGAATGCGACGACCTGCAGACTTCGCACCCCGTGATGACAGAAACAGACGATGGAGCGCGTCGCGTCGAGTTCGGCGAGCCGCTGCGGGATCTGGTGCATCGGGATGCACACCGTATCCACCCCTTCGATCGCGAGCGCGGCGCGCGCGACTTCCCACGGTTCGCGCACGTCGAGCAGAGTGACCCGCGGCGCCTGTGCGGCGCACAACGGCAGCAGTTCCTCGACGGCGAGCTGGAGCATCAGAACCGGAAGCGGTCCGGTTCGTCGAAGCCGTGCAGCCGGGGCGCGACGGTGTCGAACAGATCGACGCTGTTGAAGCTGTGTTCGCCGGTACGCGTGACGCGCACCGCGCGCATGATCGGCTGCTGGCCGACGATCGCGACGAGCCGCCCGCCGAGCTTCAATCCTTCGAGCAGCGACGGCGGCACGGCGGCGACCGAGCCCGAAACCATGATCGCGTCGAACGGCGCCTCGCCCGGCAGGCCGCCGCTGCCGTCGAGTTCGCGCACCGTCGCGTTGTGGATGCCGGCGCGTTGCAGGTTGTCGGCTGCAAAGCGGGCGAGCGCCGGGTCGGTCTCGAGCGAGACGACATGGCGCGTGCGGTTCGCGAGCAGCGCGGCGACGAAGCCGGAGCCGGCGCCGATCTCGAGGGCCGTCTCGTGCGGCGCGAGCAGCAGCTCCTGCAGCATGCGCGCCTCGACCTTCGGCGCGAGCATGGTCTCGGCGCGGCCCGGCGACGCCGGCAGCGGAATCTCGGTGTCCATGAAGGCGAGGGCGCGGTACGCGCTCGGCACGAAGTCCTCGCGGCGCACGATCGTCAGCAGCGACAGCACGGCCGGATCGAGCACCTCCCACGGCCGGATCTGCTGCTCGATCATGTTGAAGCGAGCGCGTTCGGCGTTCCAGTGAAAGCTCATGAGTCTGTTTCCTCCCCCAGGTTCAACCGCGCATTTTATGGGGCCGGCGTGGCGCCGGCGGGCGTTGTGCGGGGCCGCGGCGGGCCGAACCTGCGCCGCGCCCATTGCGACAGATCGTCGAGGTAGCAATAGATGACGGGAACGACGACGAGCGTCAGCAGCGACGACGTGATCACGCCGCCGATCACCGCCTGCCCCATCGGCGCGCGCTGTTCGGAGCCCTCGCTCATCGCGAACGCGAGCGGCACCATGCCGAAGATCATCGCGAGCGTCGTCATCAAGATCGGCCGCAGCCGCACGCGTGCTGCGTGCAGCAGCGCCTCCTCGCGCGACAACGGCGGCGTGTCGTGCGCCAGACCGTGCTCGCCGGCGTGTTCGCCGGCGCGCGAGCGGATCGCGAAATCGATCAGCAGGATCGCGTTCTTCGTGACGAGGCCCATCAGCATGACGATGCCGATGATCGAGAACATGTTGAGCGTCGAGCCGAACAAGAGCAGCGCGAGGACGACGCCGATCAGCGTCAGCGGCAGCGACGACATCAGCGCCAGCGGCTGCAGGAAGCTCCTGAACTGGCTGGCGAGGATCATGTAGATGAAGATCACGGCCAGGCCAAGGGCGCCGATGGCGTAGGCGAACGATTCGTTCATGTTCTTCGTCGAGCCGCCGAACACGTAGCGGTAGCCGGGCGGCCAGGCGATCGAATCGAGGACGCGCTTGATGTCGGCCGAGACGTCGCCGCTGCTCCTGCCGAGCGCGTTGGCGTCGATCGTGATCTCGCGGTTGAGGTCGCGCCGGTTGATCTGGTTCGGCCCGGTCGAAGGTGTGATGTCGGCGACCTGCGACAGCCGCACGATGCGCGTGCTGCCGTCGGCGGCCGAGACGACGGTGAGCGGCAGGTTCTTCAGGTCGGCGATCGACTCGCGCTGGCTCGGCGCGAGGCGCACGTTCACGTCGTAGTTCTCGCCGTCCGGCGCGCGCCAGTTGCCTATCGTCTGGCCGGCGATCAGCGTGCGCAGCGCGCCGGCCAGCGCATTCACGTTGAAGCCGAGGTCGGCCGCGATGTCGCGCCGCACCTCGACCGAGACGGTCGGCTTGTCGGGCTTGAGGGTCGTATCGAGATCGACCAGGCCCGGAATCGCGCGCAGCTTCTCGGTGATCAGCTTCGAGAGCCGCGCCAGTTCGTCGAGGTCCTTGCCCTGCACCGAGAACTGCAGGCTCTTGCCGCCGCCGAGGTCGACGACGCCGATGTTGGTGACCGTGATCCCCGGGATGCGGGCGAGCTTCTCGCGCATCGGCACGGCGAGCTGCTCGACGCTGCGCGCGCGCGTCGCGCGATCGGTGAGGCGGACGTAGACGCTCGCGTAGTTGCGGCCGTTGGCAGCGCCGCTGTTGATCGTCGCGACCGTGTACTGCACCTCGGGCATCTCGCGCAGCGCGGCGTCGACCTGCCGGGTGCGGGCCTCGGTCGTCTCGATCGACGAGCCGACCGGGGTGTAGAAGTTGACTTGCGTCTCCGAGTAGTCGGCCTTTGGCACGAATTCGGCGCCGAGCAGCGGGATGACGAAGAAGCTCGCGACGAAGCTCGCGAGCGCGATCGCGAGCGTCGCCAGCTTGTGCGCGAGCGACCAGCGAAGAATGCCCTGGTAGGTGTCGGACAGGCGCTGCGTCAAGCGGTCGAACAGCCCCGTCACGCGGCCTATGGTGCGGTCGTAGAGCGTGACGGGCGGCCCGCGATGCACGCCGTGCGCCTGCGGATCGTGCCAGACGCTGGAGAGCATCGGGTCGAGCGTGAAGCTGACGAACATCGAGATCAGCACCGCAGTGACGATCGTGATGCCGAACTCGTGGAAGAACTTGCCGACGATGCCGCCCATGAAGCCGATCGGCAGGAACACGGCGACGATCGACAGCGTCGTCGCGAGCACCGCGAGGCCGATCTCGTTCGTGCCGTCGAGCGCCGCGTCGTGCGCGTTCTTGCCCATCTGGATGTGGCGCACGATGTTCTCGCGCACGACGATCGCGTCGTCGATCAGCAGGCCCACGCTCAGCGACAGCGCCATCATCGTGATGCCGTTGATCGTGAAGCCGAACACGTACATGAAGAGGAAGGTGCCGATCAGCGCGATCGGCAGCGTCAGGCCGGTGATGACGGTCGAGCGCCAAGAGTTCAGGAACAGGAAGACGATCAGGATCGTCAGCGCCGCGCCCTCGAGCAGCGTTGCCTGGACGTTGGCGACCGAGACGCGGATCGAGCGCGAGTTGTCGCGGTTCACCTCGGTCGTGATGCCGGGCGGCGTCACGTCCTTCGCCTCGGCGAGCGCCTTCTTCAGGCCATCGACGACGGCGATCGTGTTCTCGCCCTGCGACTTCTGGACTGAGAGCAGCACCGTGCGCTTGCCGTTGTAGAGCGCGAGCGAGTCGACCTCCTGCGGGCCGTCGGTCACGTCGGCGACCTGCCACAGCCGCACCGGCGTGCCGGCCGCGCCTTTCCTCGCGACGATGATGTCGCGAAAGTCCTCGGGGCGCTTCAGGCGGGCGTCGATCTGCACGACGCGCTCCTGCTCGCGCGAACGGATCGCGCCGAGCGGCAGCTCCTGGTTCTCGCTGCGCACCGCGGCGGCGACCTGATCGACGCCGACGCCCATCGCCTCGAGGGCGTCGGGCTTGAGGTAGACGTTGATCTCGCGCACGACGCCGCCGACGACGCTGACGGCGCCGACGCCACGCACGTTCTCGAGGCGCTTTTGCAGCACCTGCGTCGCCCAGGTCGAGAGCTGCTGGGCGTCGTAGCGGCCGTCGGGCGAGAGCACGGCGACGTTGAGGATCGGCTGGCTCGCCGGGTCGAAGCGCGTGATGCGCGGCTCCTTGACCTCGTCGCGCAGCAGCGGCCGGATCGACGCCACCTTCTCGCGCACGTCGTCGGCCGCCTTGCGGCCGTCGACATCGAGGTTGAACTCGACGACGACGACGGCGCTGCCTTCGTACGACCGCGACCACAGCGCGTTGATGCCGGCCACCGTGTTGACCGCCTCCTCGATGCGCTTCGTCACCTCAGACTCGACGATCTCGGGCGACGCGCCGGGGTAGTCGATCTGGATGACGACTGTCGGGAAGTCGACGTTCGGGAACTGATCGACGGCGAGCCGCTGGTAACTGAAGAGGCCGAGGACGACGAAGGCGAACATCACCATCGTCGCCAGCACGGGGTTGTTGATCGCGACGCGGGTGAACCACATGGGGCTGTGCCTCAGCGCTTCGCGGATGCGGCGAGCAAGGCCGGCGCGGACGCCGCGGCGGCGGCCGGTGCGATCCGCACCCGCGTGCCATCGCGCAGATTGCCGACGTTGCCGCGCAGCAGCGTCTCGCCCGCGGCGAGGCCGCTGCGCACCTCGACCGCCTCGGCCCGCTTCGCGCCGAACGCAGCCATGCCGCGCGCGCCGAGCGTCACGTCGCGCTGCGCGATGGCGCCGTCGGCGACGACGAAGACATACGGCCGCGGCTGATCGATGCGCACCGCGAACTGCGGCACGGCGAGCGTCGAGAGCCTTTCGATCTCGATCGCGCCGCGCGCGAAGAGGCCCTGGCGCAGGCCGGGGTGCGGGTCGAGCTCGAGGTAGACGAGCACGGCGCGCGTCCCCGGCTGGGTGCTCGGGTTGATGCGGGCGACGCGCGCCGCGACCGGCTCGGCGAGGCCATCGACCTGCAGGCTCGCGCGGCTGCCGACGCGGACTTCGCCGACGTCGTCGGCGCCGACGGCGGCTTCGAGTTCGATGCGCGCGAGGTCGACGATCTCGAGCAGCTTCGCATCGGGCGACACGCGCTCGCCCGGCTGCACGAAGCGCTGCGAGACGATGCCGCCGAGCGGGGCGCGGATCTGGGCGTCGTCGAGCGACTTGCGCGCAAGCCCCGCCGCGGCCTGCGCCGCCTGCAGCGACGCGCGCGCGCCGGCCGCGTTCATCACCGAGGTGTCGAGCGCGTTCTGCGAGATGAAGCCCTGCGCGACGAGCGCCCGGTTGTTGGCGAGCGTGCGCTCGGCGAGGTCGAGCTGCGACTTCGCCGCGGCCGCCTGCTCGTCGGCCTGGCGCAGGCGCAGGCTGCCCTCGGCGGTGTCGAGCCGGCCGAGCAACTGGCCGCGCTTGACGGCGTCGCCTTCGCGGACAGCGAGATCCTCGACGACGGCGGCGACGCGCGCCTTGACGATCGCACTGTCGACCGCCTTCAGCCCGCCCGAGACCTGGACGGTGCGGACGAGATCGACCGGTGCGACGGTGAGCACGTCGGCCTGCGTCAGCTCGAAGGTCTGCGCCGCGGGCGCTGCGGCGAGACTCGCCTGCTGCGCCTTGCGCGCCGCGAGCGAACGGGCGACGAGCGCACCGAAGATCGCGAGCGCGACGACGGCCACGCCCCACTTGATCCAACGCTTCATGTTTTCTTCTTTCCGGTGGACGCGGCCGGTGCCCTGCGCGTCTGCGGCGCGGCGAGCGCGTGCAAGATCAGTTCGACGTGGCGGTGGACGAACTCCTGTGGATCGATGCCGGCGGCAAACGGCTCGCAGGCGCCGACCGAGTGCTTGTGCACGCACAGCATCACCATCGGCAGGACGAGCGAATGGACCGCCGCCTCGACATGGACGCGGCGGAACTCTCCGCTCGCGATGCCGCGCTCGAGGACGGCGCCGACCAGCCGCGTGCCCGGTTCGACGACCTCGCGGTGGTAGTACGCCGCGATGTCGGGAAAGCTGCGCACCTCGGTGATGATGAGCTTGAAGACGCCCGAGGCCGGGCTGTCGTAGACGCGCAGCCACCACTGCTCGACGAGCTTGCGAAGCAGCTCGGCGCACGGCCCCGCATGCGACGCGACGGCCGCCGCGCCGATCTCGATCTCGTGCGACAGCCGCTCGCGGATCACCGCCTTGAGCAGGTCTTCCTTGCTCGCGTAGTAGAGGTAGAGCGTGCCCTTGGAGACGCCGGCGAGCGCCGCGACGTCGTCGATCTTGGTCGCGGCAAAGCCACGCTCGACGAAGAGTTCGAGCGCGGCGTCGAGCAGTTCCTGCGGCCGCGCCTGCTTGCGCCGCCGGCGGGAGGGAACGGCAGCGGCAGTGACGGTGGGAGAGCGCATTGAGTGGTACTGACTGACTGGTCAGTAATGTAATTGAGGCCGGTCGCAGCGTCAATCGACGCGAGCAAATCGGGCGCATCGAGCTGCCGATCGGCCCGGACTCGCTTCGCGGTGCCATATCCGTTGCTCGACGGTGTTGCGCGCGTCGCACGACGCATGAAACAGTGCCGTCGGTGGCGCGTGCCGGCGAAGGCGACGGAGCGGCAGGGCGCTTGACCCTCACCCCGACCCTCTCCCGCGCGCGGGAGAGGGAGGAATCCAACTCCCGCGCGCGGGAGAGGGAGCCAGCCAACCCGTGTGCGCGGGAGCGTGCGCAGCACAACTCCCTCCCACACGCGGGTGAGGGAGCAGGCCAACGCCACCACGGGGGCGCAGTCGAGGGAGGAGGTTAACTCTCCCCCGCAGGGAGGGTTGGGGTGAGGGGCCGTGTCGCAGAGACCAGCGCCGAACGAGTTGTTCGATCTCTGGTTTCACTCCAGTAATCGTCGCTCTCGGGCGGGGCAGACATTGCCCCACATCAAACAAAAGGGCCTACATGGTGTATGCGAATCACTCGTATTCGCAGTACAGAAGATATCCTCGCCCTGAATGCCAGCGCATCCGCCGGCTGTCGACTCCTTGCAACTGCACCCAACAGCATGAACCACAAGCTCCGAGCCGAGGAGACGCGCCGCAGCGACGCTGCCGTCCCGTCAGTCATGACACGCTTCACCGTGGCGGCGCTGGTTGCGATGGCCGGCGACGCCAGCCTTGCGCAGTCGGCTACGCCGGGCTCGGCGGTCGTGCTCGATCCGGTCGTCGTCCGCGCTCCCCGCATCGGGCCGTCGCAGAGTGTGCGCGAACGCTTCGAGGCGCTTCCGGGCGGCGTGACGCTGCTCGACAAGGACGATTTCGACGACACCGCGCGCCCGACGCTGGCGAATGCGCTGGCCGATGCACCCGGCGTGATCGTGCAGGAGTTCTTCGGCAGCAACGACCAGCCGCGCGTCCAGATCCGCGGCTCGGGCCTGCAGCAGAACCCGGTCGAGCGCGGCGTGCTGATGCTGCAGGACGGGCTGCCGATCAATCGCGCCGACGGCTCGTACATCGTCGGCTTCGCCAACCCGCAGCAGGCGCAGTCGATCGAGGTCTATCGCGGCTACATCGCCAACCGCCTCGGCTCGACGGTGCTCGGCGGAGCGCTCAACTTCGTCTCGCCCACCGGATCGCAGCAACCCGGCACCGAACTGTGGGCGGCCGGCGGCAGCTTCGACACCTGGAACCTGTTCGGCCAGATCGGCGGTGGCAACGCGAACGTCGACGGCCTGTTCCAGATCGATCACGACCAGTCCAACGGCTACCGCGATTACAACAACTCCGAACGCACGAGCGTCGGCGGCAACGTCGGCTATGCACTGTCGAAGAACGTCGCCACCCGCGTCTTCCTGCGTTACAGCGACCTGCAGTTCGACGTGTCCGGACCGTTGCCGAAGAGCTTCATGGAAGCCGATCCGCGCCAGGTGTTCACCGGCCCGACGGTGACGCCCACCGGCCCCGTCAATCCGGGGCCGAACGTGATTCGCGACCGGCCGATGCGCGAGGCGAGCCAGTTCATCGCCGGCGCGCGGACGACGGCCACGTTCGACCACCATCTGCTCGACTTCGCGCTCGGCTACACGCGAACCGACGACACCTTCCGCTTCCCGGTCTCGTCGAGCGTGCGCGACACCGACGGCGACGACTACACGCTGGTGCTGCGCTACGCGCTCAGACCCGAGGGCAACGTGCTGCCGCTGTTCGAGGCGACGGCGCAGTACGCCGCCGGCTCGGCGGACCGCGAGAACCGCCTCAACCAGTCCGGCGCCTCGGGCCTGCTGTTCGGGCAGTCCGAACTCGACGCGACGACGCTGTCGCTGTACGGCGGCTTCAATCTCGCCCTCGCGGATCGCGTCTGGCTGTCGCCGTCGGTCGCCTACGGCCGCGCGACGCGCGACAACGACGACACCTACAGCCTGGCGACGCGCCCGACGATCGCCTTCAACCCCGCCAATCCGGGCGCCTCGCTGCCCAACGGTGCGGTGCCGACGGTCAGCACGAGTTACGCGCGCAGCTACGACGGCTGGAGTCCGAGCCTCGCACTGTCGTTCCGGCCCGACGCCGTGCACATGGTGTACGCCGCCGTCAGCCGCACCTTCGAGCCGCCGACGCACGACGACCTGCTCGCGACCGTCAACGGCACGCCCAACAGCAGCGCCGGCCGGCCCAATCCGGGCGCGCCGATGCAGCCGGCGGCGGCGTTCTCGACCCCCGATCTCGACGCGCAGACCTCGACCACGCTCGAAGGCGGCTGGCGCGGCAAGGCGGATCGCTTCTGGTGGGACGCGGTCGTCTACTACTCATGGGTCGACGGCGAACTGCTCAGCCTGCGCGACTCGAGCGGCGCGCCGCTGGGCGCCGTCAACGCCGACAAGACGAGGCACTTCGGCGTCGAACTGGGGCTGGGCGCAACCCTGACCGATACGCTGTCGGCGCGCCTGACCTACACCTACCAGGACTTCCGCTTCCACGACGATCCGCTGCGCGGCGACAACCAGCTCGCCGGCGTGCCGCGCCACTTCGCCTACGCGCTGCTGCGCTACCAGCCGACGGCGCAATGGGACCTGCGCGCTTCGGTGCGCTGGAACGCATCGAAGACCTGGGTCGACAACATGAACACCGTGTTCGCCGACTCCTATGCGCTGCTCGATCTGAGCGTGAACTACACGATCAGTCCGACCTTCTCGGTGTTCGCCGAACTCACGAACGCGTTCGACACGACCTACGCCGCATCGACGCTGATCGTCGATCAGGCACGGGCCGACCAGGCGGCGTTCATTCCCGGCTCCGGGCGGGCGATCAACGTCGGCATTCGGGCGTCGTTCTAGCTCGCCCGCGGCACCCGACGCGGATGGCCGTCAGTCCGGCATCGCCAGTTGCTTGACGAGGTTCTTGCCGTCCGGATGATCCTGGTGGCGGATGTAGCCCAGCAGCGGGATGTCGAGATAGTCCTTCAGCGTCGTCACCGTCTCCGAGACGCATTCCATGTCGCGCTCGATCTCGTTGGCGACCCAGCCGGCGATCGGCAACCCGCGCGCCTTGACGGCTTCGACCGTCAGCAAGGTGTGGCTCAGGCACCCCTGCTTGAGGCCGACGACGATCAGCACCGGCAGCGCGAGCAGCTTGGCCAGGTCGGCCACCGTCTCGGTTTCGTTGAGCGGGGCGCAGAAGCCGCCGATGCCTTCGACGATGACGAGGTCGGCGCCGCCGCGGATTTCGTCGAAGCAGTACTTGATGTGGCCGAGGTCGATCGTCTTGCCGACGCCCTTGGCCGCGATGTTCGGCGCGACCGCCTCGTCGAAGTGATACGGATTGATGTAGTGGCGCGGCGCCGCGACGTTGCTCGCCGCGATCAGGCGGTCGATGTCGTTGCCGGGGCCGGCGACGACCGGCTTCATGCCGAGCACCTTGAGGTCCCACGAGCGGGCGCCGGTATGCAGGAAACCGGTGGCGATCAACGATTTACCGACCGCCAGATCGGTACCCGTCAGGAAATAGGCTTGTCTCACGTCATCACCTCCGTGCTTGTTTGCGCGTCAAAGACCGGCTCGGCCCCGAAAGGAAAGATAGCAGCAAGACAACGGCCCGAACTTGACGGCGGGCAAAGCCTGGCGTGACAAGTGCCCGCCCGACGGGCCTCGCGGCGTGCCGCGACCGCGTCTTGTGCGCCTGCCGGCCGCTATGATCGCGCCCTTTGCAGCGGCCAGGGGGCGCGGGGTTGGACATCAGCTTGTGGATCAAGGCCGCGATCATGGGCATCGTCGAGGGCCTGACCGAGTTCCTGCCGGTGTCGAGCACCGGGCACCTGATCCTCGCCGGCTCGCTGCTCGACTTCACCGGCGACAAGATCAAGGTCTTCGAGATCGCGATCCAGACCGGCGCGATCCTCGCCGTCGTCCTCGTCTACTGGCCGCGGCTGCGCGACACGGCGGCCGGCATCACGACGAGCCGCCAGGCGCAGCGCTTCGCGCTCAACGTCGGCGTCGGCTTCCTGCCGGCGGTCGTCCTCGGGCTCGCGTTCGGCAAGGCGATCAAGGCGCACCTGTTCACGCCGCCGGTCGTCGCCAGCGCCTTCATCGCCGGCGGCCTCGTCATCCTGTGGATCGAGCGGCGCAAACAGCCGCCGGTGCGGGTGCACAGCGTCGACGAGATGACGGTCGGCGACGCCTTCAAGATCGGCCTCGCGCAGTGCCTCGCGCTCGTCCCCGGCACGAGCCGGTCGGGGGCGACGATCATCGGCGGCATGTGGTTCGGCCTGTCGCGCAAGGCGGCGACCGAGTACACCTTCTTCCTCGCGATCCCGACGCTGGTCGGCGCCGGCGCCTACAGCCTCGTCAAGGATCGCGCGCTGCTGTCGATCGCGGACCTGCCGCTCTTCGCGATCGGCCTCGTGTTCTCGTTCCTCAGCGCCTGGGTCTGCGTGCGCTGGCTGCTGCGCTACGTGTCGACGCACGACTTCGTGCCGTTCGCCTGGTATCGCATCGCGTTCGGCATCGTCGTGCTCGCCACTGCCTGGAGCGGGGCGGTGCAGTGGGTCGATTGATCGGGGTCGATCGATCCGGCCGGGTCAGCGCCGCGTGAAGACGAGGTCCCACACGCCGTGGCCGAGCTTCATGCCGCGCGTCTCGAACTTCGTCAGCGGCCGGTAGGCGGGCCTCTCGGCGTAGCCGGCCGCGGTGTTGGCAAGGAGCGGCTCGGCGGTGAGCACTTCGAGCATCTGCTGCGCGTAAGGCTCCCAGTCGGTCGCGCAGTGCAGCGTGCCGCCGGGGGCGAGGCGGCGCGCGAGCAGCGCGGCGAAGCCGGGCTGGATCAGCCGCCGCTTGTGGTGGCGCTTCTTGTGCCAGGGGTCGGGAAAGAAGACGTGGACTCCCGCGAGCGACGCCTCGGGCACCATCGCCTCCAACACCTGCACCGCGTCGTGCTGGATGATTCGCACGTTCGTCAGGCCCTGCTTGCCGATGCGCTGCAGCAGCGCGCCGACGCCGGGCGGATGGACCTCGATGCCGAGGAAGTCGGTCTGCGGCATCGCGGCCGCGATCGCAGCCGTCGCGTCTCCCATGCCGAAGCCGATCTCGACGATGACGGGCGCCCGGCGGCCGAAGACGGACTCGAAATCGAGCGGCGCATCGGCGTACGGCAGCACGAAGCGCGGCCCGAGATCACGCAACGCGCGCGTCTGGCCGCTGCCAATGCGCCCGGCGCGCAGCACGAAGCTGCGGATCGGGCGCGGGTGGGCGACGGGCGGCGACTCGGGCATGATGTGCGGCGTTGCGGCGAGCGGGGGCGCATTGTCGCCCGCCGCGAAGACGCGCAGCCCCAACGCCGCCGGAGTCGAATTGGCCGAACTCGTCGCGCTTGTCCACGCCTGGATCGCGGAGACGCTCGCGTCGCCGCTGCAGATCGTCGCGATCGTCGCCTCGGCGATCGCGGTCGCGCTCGTCGTCGTCAGCTCGTTCGTCAAGACGATGATTCCGCTGCGCTGGCTCGCCGTCGGCGGCAACGTCGGCTTCGTCATCTACGGCGCGCTGCATCCGTCGATCGCGATGCTCGTGCTCAACGCCGCGCTGCTGCCGATCAACATCGTGCGCGCGGTCGAGATGGTGCGCCTGACCAAACGCGTGCGGGCCGCGACCAAGCACCGCGACATGACCGGCATCTGGCTCAAGCCCTACATGGTGCGCACCAAGCGCAAGGCGGGCGACATCCTGTTCCGCAAGGGGGACACGGCCGACCACCTGTACTTCGTCGCCGACGGCCGGGTCGAGCTGGTCGAGATCGGCGCCTTCATCGAGCCGGGAACGATGCTCGGCGCGATCGCGTTCTTCGCGCCCGACAAGAAGCGCACGCTGTCGGCGCGCTGCGCGACCAAGTGCACCGTGCTGACGATCGACGAGAGCACGCTCAAGCAGCTCGTCTACCAGAACCCGAGCTTCGGCTTCGAGCTGATGGCACAGGTCGCGGGCGGCCTGACGGCCGACGTGCATCGGCTGGAGAAGCAGCTCGCGCAGATGCTCGCCGAGCGGCAGCCGGCCGCGCCGGCCGGCCCGGCCGGCTGAGTGCGCCGGCCTGCGCCCGGCGTCGGCAGCAGGCACGGCAGCCGCTGCGGGCGGGGAAATAGAATCCGCTCGATCGTTCGCGCGGGCCGGCCTTCGTCCGGTCCGGATTCAATTCCTGAAACGGAGCACACCATGAAGCCGATTCGTTTCGCCGCCGCGCTCGTCCTTGCGCTTGGCGCGTCAGCCACCGCGTTCGCACAAAGCCCGACGGTGCTGAAGATGGGCTATGCGCTCAGCCCCGAGTCGCATTACGGCGTCGGCGCGAAGGCGTTCGCCGACAAGCTGACCGAGCTGACCAACGGCCGCTACCAGATCCAGCACTTCCCGAACGGCGCGCTCGGCGGCGAGCGCGAAATGATCGAGCAGGTGCAGCTCGGCACGCTCGACCTCGTCAGCGTCTCGACCGGCGCGGTCAGCAATTTCGTCCCCGAGACCGGGATCACCGACATTCCGTTCCTGTTCAAGAGCCCCGAGCACGCGCGTGCCGTGCTCGACGGCCCGATCGGCGCCGACATCCTCGCCAAGTTTCCGGCTCGCGGCCTGATTGCGCTGGGCTGGGGCGAGCAGGGCTTCCGCGATCTGACGAACAGCAAGCGCCAGGTCGCGACGCCGGAAGACTTGAAGGGCCTGAAGATCCGCACGATGGAGAACCC
>JBDHSE010000307.1:0-3516 GCA_039807955.1 Ideonella sp.
CCCGCGGGAGCGAAGATGGACACGAGACGATGGCTTGCAGTCTGTGCGTGGATGATCCTGCCCGCGCTCGCGGCACACGCGCAGACGGCCGACGCCGAAGCGCAGGAGCGCACCCGGCGCGACGCCGAGAGTCCGCTGCGCCTCATCATCGAGGCCGGCAAGATCAGGCCGAAGCCCAAAGCCGAGCTCGAAGTCCGACCCGACGCCAAGGCCGAGATCAAGGCGGAACCGAAGACCGAACCGAAGACCGAGAGCCGGGCGGCGGCGGAGAAAGCTGCGCATCCGTCCGCCAAGTCCGACGCCGCCGACCCCATCGCGCGCGAGACGTCGCTCGAGGTGACGCGTGCCGCGGCGCTCGCATCGGTCCGCGCGTTGCCTTCGGCTGCCGCAGAGCAGGACGCGGCCGAGTCGGATGCGGCAGCGCAGGCGCGGCCAGAGGCGGCTGCGCCATCGGCCGCAGCTTCCGCCGCAGCCTCCGACGCGGCGCCGACCGAGGCCGCGGCGATCACTCAACCGGTCAGCGCGGCACGGCCCGCCGCAGCGGCATCGGCCCCGGGCGACATCGTCACGTCGGCCGAAGCGGCATCGGCTTCGGCGCCGGCTGCAGTGCCTTCCGCGGTGAGGGTCGAGAACTCGCCGCAGCCCGCAACGCAGGCCAGCGCCGAACCTGCCGCGCCGAACGTCGTCGTGCCCGCCAGCGCCGCATCCGCCACGCCGAGCCCGATCGCCCTTCCCGCCGCCGATGCCGGCCGCGCGGCATCCCCAGCCCCGACTGCACCCGCCGAGTCGGCGCCGGTCGCGCAGGAACCGCCGCGCGTCGCGCTCGCGGTGGCCGCGCCTGTACCGCCGCCACCGCCGGCCGCGCTCGTGCTGTCGAGCTCTGTACAGCCCGAACTGCCCGAGCGCATCGCGAGCCGCATGCGCCGCGACGGCGAGGTCGTCGTCGTCTTCATGGTCAACGCCGACGGCACCGTCGCCGACGTCAACGTGCAGTCGTCGAACAACGCCGCGCTCGACGCGATCGTGCTCGACGCGGTGCGTCAGTGGCGCTACAAACCGATCGCGCAGGCCCGCGCGCACCGCGTGCAGTTCGTCTTCAAGCGCGAGTAGGCGCCGCGGCGCTCCGGCGACGCGCCGCTCAGGCCCACAGCACCTCGAGCGCGCGGTCCATGCCACCTTCGACGATCGAGATCATCGCCAGCGCGCGCACCGCGGGCTTGGGGTGAAACGCGATCGACAGGCCGGCGACGCGCATCATCGGCAGGTCGTTCGCGCCGTCGCCGACGGCGATCGCCTGGCTCGGCTCGATGCCCATCAGCTCGCACACCTCGAGCAGGACGCGCCGCTTCTCGTTGCCGTCGACGATGTCGCCCCAGGGCCGGTCGAGCAGCAGCCCGGTGAGCATGCCGTTCTCGATCTCGAGCACGTTGGCGCGCGCGAAGTCGAGCCCGAGGCGCCGGCGCAGCCGTTCGCTGAAGTAGGTGAAGCCGCCCGAAACGAGCAGCGTCTTGAGCCCCGCCGCCCGGCACGCGCCGACGAAGGCCTCGACGCCGGGGTTGAGCCCGATTCTCTCGCACACCGTCTTCAACGCGCTTTCGGGCACGCCGCGCAGCAGCGACAGGCGCCGCCGCAGCGCGTGCTTGTAGTTGAGGATCTCGCCGCGCATCACCGCCTCGGTGATCGCCGCGACCTCTTCGCGCCGGCCGGCGGCTTCGGCGATCTCGTCGACGCACTCGAGGTCGATCAGCGTCGAGTCCATGTCGAACGCGATGAGCTTGTAGTCGGAGAGCGCGAGCGGCGGCGCGAAGCCGCGGATGAAAAGCCCAGGGGAATACTCGCTCGCGATCATCGGGGTTGACATGCTCGGCTCGAAACGTCGATTATCGCCAGCCGCGCCGCCGCCAATCCGCTGCCGGCGCCGCGCTGCATCCGACTTCGAGGGCCTTGCCATGAACGATCTGCATCAGGGCGCCCAGACCGCGAGCGTCATGCCGGGCAGGCTGCGCGGTTTCCACTCCGGCGCGCGCGAGATCGACGACGCCGAGGTCCGCATCGAAGGCGAGCTTCCGGCCTGGCTGCGCGGCGCCCTGCTGCTCAACGGCCCGGCGCTGTGGGAGCTGCCGGCGGGCAGTCTGCAGCACTGGTTCGACGGCTACGCGATGCAACACCGCCTGCGCATAGGCGCCGAGGGCGTGCGCTACCGCAGCCGCTTCGTTCGCAGCGACGCCTACCGGCGCAGCATCGCGCAGGGCACGCCGGTCTACGGCGAGTTCGGCAGCGCGAACCCGGCGTCGCTGCTGACGCGGCTGCGTGCGCCCCAGGCGACCGACAACCCGGCGGTCGTGATGTCCCGCCACGGCCAGCGCTGGGCCGCGGTGACCGAAACGCCGCACCTGACCTACTTCGACTGCGACACGCTCGAGACGCAGGAACGCGTCGACCTCGACTCGCACGAGCTGCCGCTGCACCTGATGGCCGCGCACGGCTTCACGCTCGCCGACGGCAGCTATGTGAACGTCGGCACCCAGCTCGGCCCGAAGTGCACGCAGACGCTGTTTCACCTCGCGCCGGGCGCCGCCAAGCCGATCGCGCTCGGCGCGGTCTCGATGCCGAAGGCCGGCTATACGCACGCCTTCGCGCTCGCCCCGGGGCATGCGGTCGTCTGGGAATGCGCGCTGCGAGCGCAGCCGCTCGCGTTTCGCTTCGGCGCAAGGGCGTTCAAGGACAACTTCCGCTGGGAGCCCGAAGGCGGATCGCGCATCCACGCGCTGCCGCTCGCCGGCGGCGCGGTGCGCAGCTGGCGCATCCCGCCGATGTTCGCCTTCCATGCGACGCAGGCCTACACCGACGGTTCCGACCTCGTGCTCGAGGTCAGCATCTACGACGAAGCGTATGCATTCGACGATCTGACGCTCGAGCGCCGCCGCGCCGGCGCGCCGCTGCGCGGCATCCCGCGTCTCGTGCGCTACCGCCTGCGCGACGGCGCGGCCGACGCGCAGCCCGAACCGCTCGGCGTCGCGCTCGAACTGCAGCAGGTGCATCCCGCCGCCTGCGGGCAGCGCCGGGCGGCCGTCTGCTGGGGCAGCGGCGTCGGGCCGCGCGGCGAGTTCAACGACCGCACGCTGCGCGTCGATCTCGACAGCGGCGAAGTCACGCGCTGGCAGCGCGACAACGCGGTCCAGCTCGAGCCGCTTTTCGTGCCGCGCCCCGGCGGCAGTGCCGACGACGACGGCGTGCTGCTCGTGCCGACACTCGCCGACGCCGACGCGGCGAGCGTGATCGGCGTCGTCGATGCGCGCAGCATGGCGTGCCTCGCCCAGCTGCACGCGCCGCAGGTGATCCCGTTCGGCTTTCACGCCGCGTTCGTGCCGGCGTGACGCGCCCGCGGCGCGGATGCGGCGGCGCGCCGTTCAGGCCGCGGCGGCGACCGCCTTCGGCGCGCCGAGCGCGCGCAGCACGTCGCGCACCGCCTGCGCGCGGTCCTTCGCTTCGGGCAGCGCGCGCTCGATGCGCAGC
>JBDHSE010000308.1:0-3512 GCA_039807955.1 Ideonella sp.
CTGGGTGCAGGTCGGGCCGGACTGCACGTGCGTGAAGTCCAGGATGCGCACGCCATCGAGTGCCTTGCTCACTTCGTCTCTCCTTGGTTGATCGATTTCTCGTTGCCGCCGCAGCGCAGTCCAGCGTCGCGCCATGCCCCCGTGCGGCAGGAGGCTCCGATTATGTTGTGATTCACGCGCCGGGCCTTGCGGCCGCGGCTTGACCGCGGCGCAAGGACGAGAAATCGCGCCACTTGCGGCGCCGTGCCTGCGGCTCGCGTCAACGGTCGCGCTGGTTCATCGCGCGCAGGCGGTTGTCGACGCCCGTCACGCCGGCAACGGCGGCGGCGACACGCTCGGCCTCGGCGCGCTCGTTCGCATCGAGGACGATGCCGCTCAAGCGCACGAGGCCGCGCGCGGCTTCGATCGTCACGTTGACGCCGGCCGTCGCCGGGTTGTCGCGCAGCGCGGCGCGGACGTGGGCGCTGAGCGCGAGGCCGAGCAGCCGGGTGCGCGACGCCTCGGTCTCGGCGAACTCGGGCCGACCGAGCAGGCCGATGATCTGCTGCACACACGTCTCGACCGTCAGCCGGTCGGTGTTGAGCACCATGTCGAAGAGCACCGGCTCCTTCCACTTGACGCCGAACTGCTCGTGCATCCGCGTCGCGTTGGCCTGGTCGCTGCGCTCGATCTCCTTCTCGGCGGCGTCGCGGTCGTCGGTGTCGAGTTCCTTCATCAGCCACTGCACGCGCTTGTCGAACGGCCGCATGATGCGGATGCACGGCACATGCTGCACCGGATGCAGCAGCAGCGTCGCGCCCCAGCCGCGGATGACGACGTTGCCCTTCGCGGCGGCGTCTAGCACCTCGCGCGCGGTGTAGACGGCGATCGCCTGGCGGTCGGCGCGCAGCCGCTCGATCGGTCCCGCCTTGCCGCTGCGCAGCCGGTTGATGAGGCTCTTCGAGACGTGCATCTTGTCGGCGACCTGCTGCGCCACCTCGTGCTGCAGCGTGTCGATGCCGAGTTCGCGTGCGAGCTGCAGGGCGACGTCCTCGGCGAGCGAACCCATCCCCTGGGTCAGTGCGATGACGGGCATGTCGGCCTCCTTGCGTTTCAGTCGATCGGCCGCTGGGCGGCAAGCTCATCGACCTTGGGCTGGCGAACGATCGCGATCGCCTTCGAGATCAGCGGCCACAGCAGCAGCACGAGGGCGAGCGTCGTGATCGAGGCGACAAGCCAGTTCGACCACATGATCGACACATCGCCCTGCGACATCAGCATCGCCTGGCGGAACGAATCCTCCGCCTTGTCGCCGAGGACGAGGGCGAGGACGAGCGGCGCGAGCGGATAGTCGAGCTTCTTGAAGACGTAGCCGACGACGCCGAAGCCGAGCATGAACCAGACGTCGAGCATTGCGCTGGCGACGGTGTAGGCGCCGATCGCGCAAATGACGATGATGACGGGCGCGATGATCGAGAACGGGATGCGCAGGATCGCCGCAAAGAGCGGCACCGTCGACAGCACGACGACAAGGCCGACGACGTTGCCGAGGTACATGCTCGCGATCAGGCCCCAGACGAAGTCCTTCTGCTCGACGAAGAGGAGCGGCCCCGGCTGCAAGCCCCAGATCAAGAGCCCGCCGAGCAGGACGGCGGCCGTCGGCGAGCCGGGGATGCCGAGCGCGAGCATCGGCAGCAGCGCGCTCGTTCCGGCGGCGTGCGCCGCCGTCTCGGGAGCGATGACGCCCTCGATCTCGCCGGTGCCGAACTTCGCGCCGTTCTTCGACATCTTCTTCGCGAGGCCGTAGCTCATGAACGATGCCGGCGTCGCGCCGCCCGGCGTAATGCCCATCCAGATGCCGACGAGGGCGCTGCGCAGCGACGTGATCCAGAACTGCGGCAGCGTCTTCCACGTCTCCCAGACGACCTTCGGGTTGATGCGCGCCGTCTTGCCGGAGAACTTCAGGCCCTCCTCCATCGACAGCAGGATCTCGCCGATGCCGAAGAGGCCGATGACGGCGATCAGGAAGTCGAAGCCGCGCATCAGTTCGGTGAAGCCGAACGTCAGGCGCAGTTTGCCGGTGACGGTGTCGAGGCCGACCGACGCGAGCGCGAAGCCGAGCGCCATCGAGATCAGGATCTTGAAGGGCGAGCCCTTGCCCATGCCGACGAAGCTGCAAAACGTCAGCAGGTAGACCGAGAAGAACTCGGGCGAGCCGAACTCGAGGGCGAAGCTCGCGACGAGCGGCGCAAGGAACGTGATCATCAGGACGGCGACGAAGGCGCCGACGAACGACGATGTGAACGCCGCCGTCAGCGCCTGCCCGGCCTGGGCGCGCTGCGCCATCGGGTAGCCGTCGAAGGTCGTCGCGACCGACCACGGCTCGCCCGGGATGTTGAACAGGATCGACGTGATCGCGCCGCCGAAGAGCGCGCCCCAGTAGATGCACGACAGCATCACGATCGCCGACGTCGGCGACATCGAGAACGTCAGCGGCAGCAGGATCGCGACGCCGTTGGCGCCGCCGAGGCCGGGCAGGACGCCGATCAGCACGCCGAGGGCGATGCCGACGAACATCAGCCCGAGGTTGGCCGGCGTCAGGATGACGGCGAAACCCGCGAGCAGCGAACCGAGAGCTTCCATCGAGCGGACTCCGCGCTGTCGAACCGACTCGAAGCCGGGCGTTCAGTAACCGAGGAAGGCGAGCGGTTCGAGCCTGCCCTTGTACAGCGGCACCTTGAACCAGACCTCGAACATGACGAAGAAGAACGCGCTCACGGCAAGGCCGAGGAAGACCGCCTTCGCCGGCGGGTACTTGCCGAGCACGATCATGAAGCCGGCGATGTAGATCGCCGACGCGACGTAGATGCCGACGAACACGATCGCGGCGACGAACACGATCGCCGGCAGCAGGACCGACGCAACGCGGCCAAGCTGCTCGCGATCGACGAAGGCGCCGCGGTCGCGCGCCTTCGAGAACATCGCCTGGTAGAAGACGCCGAGCGACCCGAAGCAGATGATGAGGCCGATGTAGAACGGAAAGTAGCCCGACCCCGGGCCGTCGTCGGTCCAACCCGCGCCGAGCCGCTGCGCCTCGACGATGACGACGCTGCCGACGACGAACAGGATGACGGCGACGACGGCGTCCATCGTGTTCGTCCTGACGACGGCTGGCGACTGCTCCTCGCCCGGCGAATGGGGGTCCGACATGCTTGGCTCCGACGAAGGTTGAGGCCCGCCCCGCACGGTTCATCAGGGCGTGCGCGGGGCGCTCGGGCCGACGGGGCGCGGCGCGCCCCGTCGCGGCGTCACTTGGCGAGGAATCCGGCTTCCGTCATCAGCTGCTTGTGCGTCGCTTCCGCCGCCGTCAGCCACTTGACGAACTCGGGTCCCGAAAGCGCCGTCGTATTGAAGGCGCCCTTTTCCATGAAGTCCTTCCACTCCGGCGTCTCGCGCACCTTCTTCAGCAGGTCGGCGTAGAACGCGACTTCATCCGCCGTCACGCCCGGCGCCATGAAGATGCCGCGCAGCAT
>JBDHSE010000309.1:0-3510 GCA_039807955.1 Ideonella sp.
GGCCGCATCGGCACCGCCGGCGGCACCGGCTACACGATCGAGTTCGCCGGCAGCGCGATCCGCGCGCTCGGCATGGAAGGGCGGATGACGATCTGCAACATGGCGATCGAGGCCGGCGCGCGCGCCGGGCTCGTCGCGGTGGACGAGACGACGATCGCCTACGTCAAGGGCCGGCCGATGGCGCCCAAGGGCGTCGAGTGGGAACAGGCCGTCGCCTACTGGCGCACGCTGCAATCGGACGAAGGTGCGGTGTGGGACGCGGTCGTCACGATCGACGCCGCGCAACTGCCGCCGCTCGTCACCTGGGGTACGTCGCCCGAGATGGTCGTCTCGATCGAGGATCGCGTGCCGGACCCCGAGAAGGAGCGCGACGCCGTCAAGCGCGGCGCGATCGAGCGCGCGCTCGCCTACATGGGGCTCGAGCCGAACAAGGCCGTTGCCGACATCCACATCGACAAGGTCTTCATCGGCTCGTGCACCAACAGCCGCATCGAGGACCTGCGCGATGCCGCCGCCGTCGTGCGCCGCATCGGCGGGCGGGTTGCATCCAACATCCGGCTTGCGATGGTCGTTCCCGGCTCCGGCCTCGTGAAGGCGCAGGCCGAGCGCGAGGGGCTGGACGCGATCTTCAAGGGCGCCGGCTTCGAATGGCGCGAGCCGGGCTGCTCGATGTGCCTCGCGATGAACGCCGACCGGCTCGAGCCCGGCGAGCGCTGCGCGTCGACGAGCAACCGCAACTTCGAAGGCCGCCAGGGCGCGGGCGGCCGCACCCATCTCGTGAGCCCGGCGATGGCGGCAGCGGCGGCGATGCACGGCCACTTTGTCGATGTGCGGCGGCTGGCCTGAGGGGCAGGCGATGAGAAACATCCTTTCGTTCGCGATGCTTGCGGTGGCGCTGCTGCTCGTCGGCTGCAACACGATCAACGGCATGGGCAAGGACATCAAGGCCGCCGGCCAGTCGATCGAGGACGCGAGCAAGAAGAAGTAGGACCGCACGATGCAAGCATTTCGCACCCACAAGGGACTCGTCGCGCCGCTCGACCGCGACAACGTCGACACCGACGCGATCATCCCGAAGCAGTTCCTGAAGTCGATCCTGCGCAGCGGCTTCGGCCCCAACCTGTTCGACGCCTGGCGCTACCTCGACCCCGGCGAGCCGGGCCAGGATCCAGCGTCGCGCAAACCGAACCCGGACTTCGTGCTGAACCAGCCGCGCTATCAAGGCGCGTCGTTCCTGCTCGCGCGCAGCAACTTCGGCTGCGGCTCGTCGCGCGAGCACGCGCCGTGGGCGCTCGAGCAGTACGGTTTCCGCGCCATCATCGCGTCGAGCTTCGCCGACATCTTCTTCAACAACTGCTTCAAGAACGGCCTGCTGCCCGTCGTCCTGCCCGAGCGCGAGGTGGCAAAGCTGTTTGACGAGGTGGCGGCGTTCGCCGGCTACGCGCTGACGGTCGACCTCGAGCGCCAGGCGATCGTCAAGCCCGACGCCAGCGAACTGCGCTTCGAGATCGAGCCGTTTCGCAAGCACTATCTGCTCGGCGGCCTCGACGATATCGGGCTCACGCTGCGCAACGCCGACAAGATCCGCGCCTTCGAAGCCGAACGTCTGCTGCGTAAGCCGTGGCTGGCCCATACGCTGTAGCCCCTTCCAACCCTTTGCGGGCCGGCCGCTTGCGCGCTGGCCGGTGAACGAGAGAGTCGATACGAGATGAAGATTGCAGTCCTGCCGGGTGACGGCATCGGGCCGGAGATCGTCGGCGAAGCGCGCAAGGTGCTCGCCGCGCTCGACCTGCGCTTCGAGATCGAGCAGGCGCCGGCCGGCGGCGCGGCCTACGAGGCGAGCGGCCATCCGCTGCCCGATACGACGCTGGCGCTTGCGAAGGCGGCCGACGCGGTGCTCTTTGGCGCCGTCGGCGACTGGAAGTACGACAAGCTCGAGCGCGCGCTGCGGCCCGAGCAGGCGATCCTCGGGCTGCGCAAGCACCTGCGGCTCTTCGCCAACTTCCGCCCGGCGATCTGCTACGAGCAGCTCACCGCGGCGTCGAGCCTGAAGCCCGAACTCGTCGCCGGGCTCGACATCCTGATCATCCGCGAGCTGACGGGCGACATCTATTTCGGCCAGCCGCGCGGGCGAAGGTCATCGCCCGACGGCGTGTTTGCCGGAGCCGACGAGGCGTTCGACACGATGCGCTACGCGCGCCCCGAGATCGAACGCATCGCGCACGTCGCGTTCCAGGCCGCGCGCAAGCGTGGCAGGCGCGTGACGAGCGTCGACAAGGCCAACGTCCTCGAGACCTTCCAGTTCTGGAAGGACGTCGTCACCGAGGTCCACGTGCAGTACCCCGACGTCGCGCTCGACCACATGTACGTCGACAACGCGGCGATGCAACTCGTGAAGGCGCCGAAGAGCTTCGACGTCATCGTCACCGGCAATATGTTCGGCGACATCCTGTCGGACGAGGCAGCGATGCTGACCGGATCGATCGGCATGCTGCCGTCCGCCTCGCTCGACGCGAATGGCAAGGGGCTTTACGAGCCGAGCCACGGCAGCGCTCCCGACATCGCCGGCAAGGGCGTGGCCAACCCGCTCGCGACGATCCTGTCGGCGGCGATGATGCTGCGCTTCAGCCTGAACCAGGCGGCGGCGGCCGACCGGATCGAGGCGGCGGTGAAGGCAGTGCTCGGCGAAGGACTGCGAACGGCCGACATCTATAGCGCCGGGACGACGAAGGTCGGCACGGCGGCGATGGGCGACGCGGTCGTCGCGGCGCTGAAACGTCAGGGCTGATGACCGACCGCGCGGCGCGGCAACGCAAGGCAATCCAAGACTGAACTTCAAGCGAGAAGCGATATGGCGACGACATTGGTGGGAATGGTGGGCTGGCGCGGCATGGTCGGCTCGGTGCTCCTCGAGCGGATGCAGGCCGAGGGCGACTTCGATTTGATCGAGCCGCTCTTCTTCAGCACCAGCAACGCCGGCGGCAAGGCGCCGGCGCAGGCGAAGAACGAGACGACGCTGCAGGACGCGAACGACCTCGCCGCGCTCGCGCGCTGCGACATCATCGTCACCGCGCAGGGCGGCGAATACACGAAGAAAGTCCATCCGGCGCTGCGCGCCGCGGGCTGGAAGGGCTACTGGATCGACGCCGCGAAGACGCTGCGCATGAACGACGACGCCGTCATCATCCTCGACCCGGTGAACCGGCCGGTGATCGACGCGGCGCTCGCGCGCGGCGTGCGCGACTACGCCGGCGGCAACTGCACCGTGAGCTGCATGCTGATGGGCGTCGGCGCCCTCTTCAAGGCCGACCTCGTCGAGTGGATGACGTGCACGACGTATCAGGCGGCGTCGGGCGGCGGCGCGCAGCACATGCGCGAACTGCTGACGCAGTACGGCACGTTGAACGCCGAGGTGCGCGCACTGCTCGACGACCCGGCGTCGGCGATCCTCGAGATCGACCGCCTCGTGATCGACAAGCAGCGCGCGCTCGGCGACGACGAGACGGCGCA
>JBDHSE010000013.1:0-21822 GCA_039807955.1 Ideonella sp.
TGCTCGGCAAGCCGCTCGGCGTCGGCGTGCTGTCGGCGGCGCTGAAGAAGGACGAACTCGGCGATGGCGGCTACGCGCAGATGATCGCGACGACGACGCAGCTCAACACGCCGGGCCCCGATCTCGCCGCCCTGCCCGGCGTCCACGCGCTGACCGACGTGACGGGCTTCGGCCTTGCCGGCCACGCGCTCGAGATCGCGCGCGGCGCGCGCTGCGAGGTGCGTATCGACTGGGCGTCGGTGCCGCTGATGGCCGGCGTGCGCGACCTCGCCGGCCGCGGCTTCGTCACCGGCGCTTCGGGGCGCAACTGGGCAGGCTACGGTGCCGACGTGACGCTGCCGGCAGGCTTTGCCGCCGTCGACAAGACCTTGCTTTGCGACCCGCAGACAAGCGGCGGCCTGCTTGTTTCATGCGCGCCGGGCGCGGTGCCGGAAGTGCTCTCGATCTTCCAGCGCCACGGCTTCGCGCACGCCGCGGTGATCGGCAGTGTTGCCGAAGCGAGCGGCGCGCCGCGCCTGGCGGTAGGCTGATCGCACGCGGCACAACGGCACCGCGCGCGCAGATTCAGAAGCGGAACACGGCGCCGATCAGCGGCCCGTTGAACTCGAGGCTCTGGATCGGCTCGCCCGACTTGAACTCGTAGTCGATATAGCGCCACGACGCAACGAGCGCGCCCCAGCTGAACTGGTAGCCGATGCCGGCGTTGAACTGCCAGGTGAGCTTGGACTGGCCGGCGCCGACATCGACGTAGTACGGCAGGAACCACTGCTGGCCGCCGCCGATCCACGCCAGGCCCTTGATGCCGACGACCGCGTCCCAGTTCGTGATGTCGAGCGTCCTCGTGCCGCTGCGGCCGGGCAGCGGGATGCCGCTGATGTCGCCGTTGATCGTCCAGTCGAGGTTCTGGTTCATGTCGGCCAGGCGCGTGCCGGCCAGCAGATCGAGCGTGTAGGTGGGCGACTTGCCGAGCTCGTAGGTGCCGGCCAGCGTCCACAGCGTCGTCTTCACGTCGAGGCTGAAGTTGCCGTTGACGTCGGCCGGCAGCGGGTGGCCGATGATGCCGAAGTCGCGCGTGCCGCTCTTGGAGCCGCCGACATCGGTGTAGAAGACGTCGGTCCAGAAGCCCCACTGGCCCTTCTTCGCGCCGAGCGTCGCCATGAACGCGAACTTCAGGCTGTCGATCAGCTTGCCGCTCGAGATGTCGATCGCCGGGCCGCCGGCACCGGACGGGAATTCGGTCGTGCCCTCGAGCGAAGGGAAGTAGCCGTACATCGCCGCCTGCCACTGCCAGCCGTCGCTCGCGGCCTGGGCCTGCGCCGTGAGCGGCATCGCCGCGGCGAGCGCGACGGCGGACAGGGTGCGGATCGCGGGGCTTGTTGCGCGTGTCGTCATGCTTGCTCCTCGGGGGTTTGGCGTTCGCGGGGTTTCGGGGTGGGGATCATAGGCCCGCGGCAGCGCGGCGGCGTTCAAAGCACGCCGAGCACCGTCGCCGAACAGTCGCCGAAGCCGATGCGCGCCGCGCCGTCGCGCGCACAGTACGCGCGCAGCGTGACGGTGTCGCCGTCGTGCAGGAAGCTCCTGACCTCGCCGCCGGCAAGCGTGATCGGTTGGCGCCCGCCCTGCGTCAGCTCGAGCAGCGAGCCGCCCTGCCCGGGCCCTGGGCCGGACTGCGTGCCGCTGCCGAGCAGGTCGCCGCTGCGCAGGTCGCAGCCGTTGCTGCTGTGGTGGGCGACGAGTTGCGCGAGCGTCCAGTAAGCATCGCGAAAGTTCGATTCGCTCAGCCGCACCGCCGCCTCACCGCGTTCGCGCATCGCCGCCGTCTGCAGCCAGACTTCGAGCGCGATGTCGAATGCGCCAAGCTTGCGGTCTGCCTCGCTGTCGAGGTAGGCGAGCGGCTGCGGGTCGCCCACCGGCCGCGACCAGGGCGAGCGGTACGGCGCGAGCGCCTCGATCGTCACGATCCACGGCGAGATCGTCGTCGCAAAGCTCTTCGAGAGGAACGGCCCGAGCGGCTGGTACTCCCACGGCTGGATGTCGCGCGCCGACCAGTCGTTGAGCAGGCACAGGCCGAACAGATGGTCGGGCGCGTCGGCGATCGGAATCGGCGCACCGAGCGCATTGCCCTGCGCGATGAAGGCGCCGAGTTCGAGTTCGTAGTCGAGCCGGCGCGACGGCCCGAACACCGGCGGCGCATCCGCTGCGACGCGGAACTGGCCCTGCGGGCGGCGCACATCGACGCCGCTCGCGCGGATCGACGAGCTGCGGCCGTGATAGCCGATCGGTACCCACTTGTAGTTCGGCAGCAGTGGCTGATCGGGCCGAAAGAGCCGGCCGACAGCCGTCGCGTGATGGAGGCTCGTGTAGAAATCGGTGTAGTCGCCGATGCGGCACGGCAGGTCCATCTTTGCCTGCGCCTGCGGCAGCAGGCACAGTTCGAGGAACGGGCCCTGCATGCTGCCGTCGCGCAGCGCGGCGGACAGCGCGCTGCGCAGCAGGCGGCGCTCGTCGACGCTTGCCGCCATCAACGCCAGCAGGTCGCCCGCCGCGAGCGGCTCGAGCAGCGCGGCGACTTCGGCATCCCACGGGCACTGCGCGAGGGCGAGCTTCAGATCGAGAATCTGGTCGCCGATCGCGACGCCGATGCGCCAGGGTTCGTCGCCCACGGCAGGCCGAAAGCGGCCGAACGGCAGGTTCTGCAGCGGGAAGTCGGCTCCCGGCGCGTTGGCCGACGCGACCCAGCTGCGCGCGGCAGGGTCGTGCGTGGCGTCGAGTTCCATGCGGTCGCGGGCGGTGCGAGTGGCGGACGCTGGGCCAACGTTCAGATGCCGTCGCGCGCCGCGGCGAGCGCCTCGTCGAGCACGCGCAGGTCGCCGATGTGGTTCGCGAGCAGCAGCACGAGCCGCGCATTGACGAGCTGGCTTTGCTCGTCGCTCAGTCCGCGATGAATGTCGATCAGCCGCTCGTAGAAGTCGTCGCCCGGCGTGAACTCGCGCAGGAAGCGCTGGCCGGGAATGCCGAAGTGGGGTGCGGTTTCGAGGTGTTGCATCGGATGCGCCTTCAGAGATTGCAAGTCGCGCGCGCCAGCGCATCGAACACCGCCGGCGCGCGCAGGCTGCGCCAGCGTGCGGCTACGTGCTGATCCGGGCGCAGCAGATAGACGGTGCCGGCGCGCGCGTCGTAGCGTTTGCGCGCCAGGCCCTTCACGTCCTCGAGCACGGTCGTGCCCTCCGGCGCGCCCGCGGGCAGCGCGCCGCCTTGCGGCGTGACGATGAGCGACAGCACCCGCAGCGGCGCGCCCGCCAACGCCGCCAGATCGGCGAGTACTTGCGCGTCGAGCGCGGCCGGGTCGTCGGCGAACAGCATCAGCGTGAAGCGTTCGCCGGCGTGATGCAAGAGCCAGTCGTCGCGGCCGGCGACGCGCACCGGCGCGTCGTCCATCGGCGCCCCCGGCGCCATGTTGCCTTCGAACGGATCGCTGTCGGGCGTGTTCAGGCGCGACGCCGTCAGGTAGGTCGGCAGCGACAGCCGCCCCGAATTGACGAGCATGCGCGCGAACGCATGCTTGCCGGCGAGCGTCAGCACGGCGTTGCGGAAGTTGCGCGAGACGTTGCTCTTGGGCGTGATGAAGTCGGTCGCGCGCGTCGAGTTGAGGATGTTCTCGCGCGCGGCGGCGACGCGCTCCTCGCTGTAGGTGTCGAGCAGCGCCTGCGGCGCGATGCCGTCGATGACGAGCGCGAGCTTCCAGGCGAGGTTGTCGGCGTCCTGGATGCCCGAGTTCGCGCCGCGCGCGCCAAACGGCGACACCTGGTGCGCGGCGTCGCCGGCGAACAGCACGCGGCCGTGGCGGAACGACTCCATGCAGCGGCAGGTGAAGGTGTAGATGCTGACCCACTCGAGGTCGAACTCCGGCGCGCCGGCGGGCGACGCGCCGGTCCGGTCGCGCCGATGCGCGAGCATCGCCTGGATGCGCGGGATGACGCGCGCCGGCTGCTTCTCGACGTCGGGGTCGGTGTCCCAGCCGAGCTGGAAGTCGATGCGCCAGACGTTGTCGGCCTCGCGATGCAGCAGCACGCTTTGCCCGGGGTGGAACGGCGGGTCGAACCAGAACCAGCGTTCGGCCGGGAAGTCGGCCTTCATGACGACGTCGGCGATCAGGAAGCGGTCCTGGAAAATCCTGCCCTGGATGTCGAGGCCGAGCATGCGGCGCACCGAACTGCGCGCGCCGTCGGCGACGATCAGCCAGTCGGCGTGGAGGGGATAGCGCCCGTCCTCGGTCTCGACCTCGAGCAGCGCGCCGCCCTCGTCCGGCGCGACGCCGACGACCTTGTTCTTCCAGCGCAGCTCGAGGTTTTGCTGCAGGTTCGCCCTGCGCACCAGGTACTCCTCGAGGTAGTACTGCTGCAGGTTGATCATGCCGGGACGTTTGTGATCGGCCTCGGGCAGCAGATCGAAGCTGTAGACCTCGCCGTCGCCATGGAAGGTGCGGCCGACGTTCCACGTCACGCCCTTGTCGACGAGGTCCTGGCCGCAGCCGAGGCGGTCGAGCACCTCGAGCGTGCGCTTGGCGTAGCACAGCCCGCGCGAGCCGACGCTGACGGTGTCGTCGTCGTCGAGCAGCAGCACCTCGAGCCCGCGCTGGGCGCAGTCGATCGCCGCCGCCAGCCCGACCGGGCCGCCGCCGATGACGACGACCGAATGGCGCGACGGCTTGCCGGTCGACAGCTCCGCCGGCTTGCGATAGGGCAGTGTCGGGTAGGTGTAGGTGCTGTGCATCGAGATGCCCCTTCTTCAGCGCCCTTCGAACGATGGCCGCGGATGGAGGTTGCTTTCGCCTGGGCCGGCGCCGACCGCGCCGGCACGGCCGGTGCGACCTGCTGCTCCGATGGTAGCCACTTCGCCGCCGCTACGCGCCCGCGGCGCAGCGATGGACCCGCGCACGCTTGCCGCGGCGTTCAGTTCGCGTCGCCGTCGGCTGGCAGCGGCAAAGGCGTCGCGCGCACCTTGTCGATCCTCTTGCCTTCGAGCTCGACGACCTCGAAGCGCCAGCCGTCCCATTCGACGGCGTCGGCCGTGCGCGCGAGGCGGCCGAGCAGGAACACGACCATGCCGGCCAGCGTGTTGTACAGCCCGCGCTCCTCCTGCGGCAGCGCCTTGATGCCGAGACGATCCTTCAGCTCGGGCACCGGGATCAGGCCGTCGAACAGCCAGCTGCCGTCGGGCTGCTCGTCGGCCCAGGCGTCGGGGTCGGCCGGGTCGGTGAACTCGCCGGCGATCGCCTCCAGCACGTCGCGCGCGGTGATGACGCCCTGCACGTCTCCGTATTCGTCGACGACGAAGACGAGCTCGACGCTCGTCGCCCGGAACTGCTCGAGCAGTTCCATGCCCGACAACGTCTCCGGCACGTAGACCGCCGCCTGCAGCGACTGCGTGAGCGACAAGGTCTCGCCACGCAGCGCCTGCTGCAGCAGGCTTTGCGCCGAGACGACGCCCAGCACGTCTTCCAACCCGCCGCGGCAGACCGGGTAGCGCGAATGCTGCGAGCGGCCGATCACGTCGAGCAGCGTCTCCTGCGGCGTGGCAGCGTCGAGCCAGACGATCTCGTTGCGCGGGATCATCATCGAACCGATCGGCCGGTCGTCGAGCCGGAACACGTTGCGCACCATCTGGTGCTCCTGGACCTCGATCACGCCGGCGTTCAAGCCCTCCTCCAGGCTGGCGGCGATCTCCTCCTCGGTCACGACGCGCGCCTGCGCCTTCGCGCCGAGCAACCGCAATGTGACGACCGTGCACCACGACAGGAACCTGACGAGCGGACGCGTGATGCGCGACAGCCACTCCATCGGCTGCGCGACGAGGCGCGCGACACGCTCGGGGAACATCTGCCCGAGCCGCTTCGGAACCAGCTCGCCGAAGATGATCGTCAGCACCGTAACGAAGAAGACGACGAGCCCGGTCGCGCTGATCGCCGCCGCCTTCGGGCTGATGTGCAGCAGGTCCTTCAGCAGCGCCGCGAGCGGCTCGGAGAAAGCGGCGTCGCCGACGATGCCGTTGAGGATACCGATCGACGTGATGCCGATCTGCACCACCGACAGGAACTTGGTCGGGTTCAGGTGCAGCGCGAGCGCGGCCTGCGCCTTCGGGTCGCCGGCATCGATCATCGCCGCCAGCCGCACCTTGCGGCTCGCCGTCAGCGCCATCTCCGACATGGCGAACAGCCCGTTGAGCAGGATCAGACCGGCGAGGAGGACGACTTCCATGCAGCGCGCATCGCAAGCCACCGGCCGCTGCGCGGACTCCTTCGAGAGACGGGGCCGCAAAGCGTAGCAGAATCGCCGCATGATCTTCCTCATCGGCGACGTGCAGGGTTGCTGCGACGCCTTCGACCGCCTGCTCGCCGAGATCGGTTTCTCGCCGTCGCGCGACCGCCTGTGGCTGCTCGGCGACCTCGTCAACCGCGGCCCGCAATCGCTTGCGACCGTGCGCCGCGTCAAGGCCCTCGACGGCGCGGCCGACTGCCTGCTCGGCAACCACGACCTGCACCTGCTCGCCGTCGCCGATGGCGCGCAGCCGTTGAAGCGCCAGGACACGCTCACCGACATCCTCGACGCGCCGGATCGCGACGTGCTGCTCGGCTGGCTGCGGTCGCAGCGGCTCGCCGTGTTCGACGCCGGCTGGCTGCTGGTGCACGCCGGCGTCGCGCCGCAGTGGGATCGCGCGACGACGCTCGCGCTCGCCGCCGAGGTCGAGGCCGAACTGCGCGGCCCTGGCCGTGCGGCGTTCCTGCGCAAGATGTACGGCGACGCGCCTGCGCGCTGGAGCGACGATCTCGAAGGCGCCGACAGGCTGCGCTTCATCGTCAACGCGCTGACGAGGATGCGTTTTTGCGACGCCCGCGGCCGCCTCGAGTTCGCGGCCAAGGGCGGCGCGGGCGCGGCACCGAAGGGCTACATGCCCTGGTTCGAGGTTCCGAATCGAAACACCGCCGGCACACCGATCGCGTTCGGCCACTGGTCGACGCTCGGCCTGATCGACACGCCCGAGTTGCTGTCGCTCGACACCGGCTGCGTCTGGGGCGGCGCGCTCACCGCCGTCCGCGTCGACGGCGGGCGCCGCGAACTGCACCAGCTCCGCTGCCCGCAGGCAAGCAAGCCGGCACGCGCGGGCTGACCCCGCGACTAAAATTCATCCGCCCGGGGAGACGTGGCCGAGCGGTCTAAGGCAGCAGTCTTGAAAACTGCCGAGGGGGTGACTCCTCCGTGAGTTCGAATCTCACCGTCTCCGCCAGTTAGCGCCGCGGCGATGCGCGGCAGGCGGCGATCGGTTGCACGATGGCAACAGATCGCACCGCAATCCTTGTGCCATGTAGAATTTCCTGTCCCCTGTAAACGGACCGGTAGCGCCAAGCGTTGAGAGAGCGCTAATCATCACCACGGTCGGCGCATGGAGTAAAGTCCACGAATGACCGGCAGTGAGTCGATGGCAACCGCCCTTAATCAATACTCTCGCAATTGGAGATTCGCATGAAATTTGCTCCCTCCCTTTTCACGCTCGCCCTGATCTCGGCCTTTGCGGTTTCCGCCTCGGCCCAGTCCGCCTCCGCACCGACTCGCGCCGAAGTCAAGGCCGAGACCGCCGCCGCCAAGAAGGCGGGCGAAATCCCGTCGGGCCAGGAATCGACAACCGGCCAGTCCACGCCGAAGAAGCCCGCCAAGACCGGCGATCGCGCCGCGACGAAGGCTGAAGCCAAGGCCGCCAACAAGGCCGGAGACATTCCGCATGGCCAGGAAGCCGTGACGCATCAGGACATGCCCAAGAAGCCGGCCAAGGTTGGCGACCGCGCCGAGACCAAGGCTGAAGCCAAGGCAGCCAACAAGGCCGGCACGATCCAGGAAGGCGAGGCTTCGGTCGCCAATCAGGACAAGGGCCCGCCGAAGCAGAAGAAGTAAATCGCAGTTCCGGCCCTGCAGGGCCGGACCTGATCGACGAAGGCGGCGTTCGGTTTTCCGGCGCCGCCTTTCGCTTTGGGCGACTTGCGTGCGAAGCGCCTGGCGCGTAGATCGTTTCGCTCAGGCGATGCAGGTGCGGTTCTTGCCGGTGCGCTTCGCCTCGTAGAGCGCCTGGTCGGCGCGTTCCAGCGCCGGCTCGATCTCTTCGCCGCCGCGATGGATCGTAACGCCGGCCGAGAACGTGACGAGCACGGTCTTGCGCTCGTGCATGAAGAGCCCGCCCGAAAGCGAGCGCTGCAGCCGGGTCAGGATCTGCTGGCCCTCGTCGGCGCCGGTCGCGGGCAGCAGGACGACGAACTCCTCGCCGCCGTAGCGCGCGACGACGTCGTCGGGCCGCAGCGACTTGGCCACCGTCTCCGCGAGCGAACGCAGCGCGACATCGCCCACCGCGTGGCCGAGTTCGTCGTTCAGGCGCTTGAAGTTGTCGATGTCGAGCAGCCCGATCGCGAGCGGCTCACCGTCGCGCTCGGCGCGTGCCTTCGCGATCTCGAACGCCTGCAACAGGCCGCGGCGATTCGCGATGCGCGTCAGCTGGTCGGTCGTCACCTCGTCGGACAGGCGGCGCAGCTCGGATTCGAGCGTCGCGACGCGCTCGGAGAGCTGCGTCGCGCGGGTGTGCTCGGCGTGCAGCCGCTGCTGCGTCTGGCCGACGATGTCCTGCACGCTGCGCGTCTCGTCGAGCATCTCGCCGACGACGCCGGTCAGGCTCTCGAGCGATTGCGCGCCGTTGATGACCTGCGCATAGCGCCCGATGTTGTCGTGGAACTTTCCGGTGCGCGTACCGAGTTCGCCCATCTCGTGCAGCATCTGGTTCATCAGCGACTTGAGCGCCTCGCGCGCCTTGCCGCGTTCGTCGCGCAGCTCGCGCTGGCGCTCGCGCGTCTGGCGCAGCAGCTCGCCCGCCGACTTGACGCCGCGCGCGTTGAGGCCTTCGTCGAGCTTTTGCCGCATCGCGTCGAGCTGGCCCTTGGCCCAGCTGTCGTCCTCGGCGAGGTCGGCGAGTCCGGCCGTCAGTTCGCGGCACAGGCCGCCGAGTTGATCGACGAGGTGCTGGCGGTGCTGGAGCACGCGGTCGATCCCCTGGCACTGCGCGAGCAGCGCCTCGGCGCGCTGCGGCGTCGCGCCCTGCTCGACGATCTCGCGCGTCAGGTCCGACCAGCGCGCCGCCTGTTCGGCCGCGCCCGACGCAGCGAGCGCCTTGTGCAGGCTGGCACTCGGATGCGCGACGCTCGCGGCCCAGGCCTGCAGGTCGCGATCCGGCGCGCCGTCGCGCTCGCCCTCGGGCGAGGCCTGCACGGGGTGGTCGGCCGCGAGCGCTGCGCTCGATGCCGGCGCCTCGGCTGCAAGCTCGGATACGACTTCGACGCCAGTTGACGCATCGAGCGCGTCGACGCCGCCGTCGCCGCAATCCTTGTCCCAGCTGCCGAGCAGTTGCGCAAGCCGCGTCCGCAGCAGGCCGGCATCGCCGCGGCTGCCGGCAAGCAGCCGTTGCAGGCTTTCCTTGCGGCGCGCGCTCGTCCACTGCCGACCGCCGCGTTCGACGCCGCGCACGATGCGCTCGATCAAGCCCGCCAGTTCGGCGCCCGCGTCGTGCTGCGCGGCAAGCTTGTCGTACGCGCGTTCGGCGAGGTCCCAGCGGCCGTCGGCGATCGCGGCCGCGAGCGTGCGCCGATCCGCCGCCGCCACGTCCGGCCCGACCGCGTGCGTCAGCCGCTCGAGCAGGCGCAGTGCGCGTTCGGAGTGCGCCGCCGCGTTGCACTGGCCGCCCTCGGCACGGTAGGCCCGGGCGTAGTTCTCGGGGGTCGGTTCGAGCCGGTTCTCGACGAGCCGCTTGAGCGCCGCCTTCGCGACCTGCGCCGGTTGCGGCGCTGCGGCGGTGATCGTCGTCGTGCGCGTGTCCATCTCCGGGTGTCGCACTCAGCTGCGCGGCGCGGTGCTCGCGGCGCGCAGATGCGGGCCCGACACGACGGCGGCATCGTCGGTCGCATCGACGATCCACGGCGCGTTGCGGTCGAGCAGCATCTGGTTGCGCCAGACCTCGAGCTGATCGGCGGCGAGTGGCCGGCTGAACAGGAAGCCCTGCATGAAGCGGCAGCCGAGGCGGTGCAACTGCTCCATCTGGCGCAGCGTCTCGACGCCCTCCGCGACGACACGCAGCCCGAGCGAGCGCGCGATCGCGATGATCGCGGTGACGATCGCCGAGCTTTGCGGCGTGAGGCCGAGGTTGTGGACGAAGGCGCGGTCGATCTTCAGCTCGTTGATCGGCATGTTCGTCAGGTACGACAGCGACGAGTAGCCGGTGCCGAAGTCGTCGATCGAGATCTCGACGCCCATCTCGTTCAGGCGGTGCAGCGTCATGTTGACGTTGCCCGAATCCTTCATCAGCCCGGTCTCGGTGATCTCGAGCTGGATCGAGTGATGCGGCACGCCGTGCTGGCTGACGGCGGCGTGGATCTGCTCGAGCAGGTCGGTGCGCTCGAACAGCCGGTTCGGCAGGTTGACGGCGATCGAGTCGGCAAAGCCGAAGCGGTCCTGCCAGATGCGCGTCTGGCGCGCCGCCTCGCGGATCGCCCATTCGCTGAGCGGCACGATGAGTCCGGTTTCCTCGGCGAGCGGGATGAACTCGCCCGGCGGCACGAGCACGCCGTTGCGCTGCCAGCGCATCAGCGCCTCGACGCCGATCATGCGCACGCTGCGCGCGTCGACCTTGGGCTGGTAGTGCAGCACCAGTTCGTTGCGCTCGATCGCCTTGTGCAGCGCGCTCTCGAGCTCGATCTTCTCGCGCCCCTTGCCGGCGAGGCCGGGGCTGTAGATCGCGTGCGAGTTCGGCCCCTGCGACTTGGCGGCGTACATCGCGACGTCGGCGCTGCGCATCAGGTCGGCGACCGATCCGCCGTCGCGCGGGTAGATCGCGACGCCGACGCTCGCCGTGACGAAGCACTCCTGGCCGCCGACGAAGATCGGGTCCTTCATCAGGTCGAGGATGCGCGAAGCGACGCGCTCGGCGTCGAGCTCGCCGCCGATCTCGGGCAGCAGCGCGACGAACTCGTCGCCGCCGTAGCGGCCGACGCCCTCGAGCGCGCGGTGCGAGCGCGAGCCCATCGAGTCGATCGAGACCTCGATCTCCTTGTCCGAGTGGCGCACGCTCGAGCGCAGCCGGCGCGCAACCTCCATCAGCAGTTCGTCGCCCGCGGCGTGGCCGAGGGTGTCGTTGATCACCTTGAAGCGGTCGAGGTCGATCAGCAGGATGCCGACCTGGTGGCCGATGCGGCGCGCATGGTCGAGCGCGCTCTCGGCGCGCAGGATCAACTGGTGGCGGTTGGGCAGCCCGGTCAGCGTGTCGAAGTTGGCGAGGTGGCGGATCTTGTCTTCGTCGAGCCGGCGGTCGGTCACGTCCTGCACGATGCCGGTGTAGCCCGACAGGTGGCCGTGCTCGTTGAACTCGGGCTCGGCCTCGATGTGCACGATGCGCTGCTTGCGGTCGGCGAGCGTGATCGGCACGTCGGTCGCGACCGAGAGCTTGTGGCGCAGCGCGTCGTGCAGCAGCTCGATCAGCCCGCCGCGCACGTCCTCGTGCACCATGCGCAGCAACTGGCGCATGCCGAAAGCCGCGTCGGGCCCGATGCCGAGCACGCGCAGCGCCTCGACCGAGACCGCCAGGCCGCCGTGGCCGCGCCGCCAGTCGAAGCTGCCCATGCGCGCCAGGTCCTGCGCGCGCGCGAGCTTGGCCTTGCTGCGCTCGAGCTCGATGCGGATGCTCGACGAGCGCAGCAGGTGGCGCAGCCGCCCGGCGAGCAGGCTCCACTGCGTCGACTTGACGAAGAAGTCGGTCGCCCCCGACTCGTAGGCGCGCGAGATCGACGCGTCGTCGTCGAGGCCGGTCAGCATCAGCACCGGCAGCGCATCGAAGCCGCTGCGCTGGCGCAGCAGGCGGCAGGTCTGGAAGCCGTCGAGCCCCGGCATCAGCGCGTCGAGGACGACGATGTCGGGCACCCAGGTGTCGAGCAGTTCGAGCGCGCGCTCGCCGCTCGTCACCTCGGTCACGTCGAAGCCGGCGTCGCGCAGCGCGTGCGACGTGAGCAGCAGGTTGACCTCGTCGTCGTCGACGAGCAGCACGTTGCGCAGCGTCGGCGCCGCCGGGTTCGACGAATGCTCTTGCCGGTTCATGGCGGGCTGGCGAGGATGCGGTTCAAGGCGCGCTGCACGGCGGCGACTTCGGCATGGAACGCCGCAATCGCGCCGGCGAGACCTTCGATGCGGCCCTCGCGCGACACCGCCTCGATATCGGCGCACAGCTGCGACAGCTTGACGGCGCCGATGCTCGCCGACGACGACTTCAGCGTGTGCGCGACATGGCGGATCGCCGCCGCATCCTGCGCCTGCAACGCCGTCGTCATCTGCGGCAGCAGCCGCGCGACCGAGGTGCCGAACGCCTCGGCGACGCGCACCAGCAGCTTGCTCTGGCCGCCCGGGTCGAGCTCGCGCAGGCGCTCGATCGCCTGCGGGTCGAGCACGGCCGCCGCGTTTTCGCGCGCCGCGTCCTCTCGAGTCTCGATTCGACTGTCAACAGTCATGCTGCATTGTCGGCGATCAAGTGCAAGTCGTGGTCCACGAAGTTGTGCGTCAAACCGAACCCACTTCGCCGCCGCGAACGCGCACGGCGCGCGCTGTCGGCGACAGGCCACTGACCGGCATTTTCGGCGACTCGGCGCCAAACTGAAACGGCGGACGACGCGCGCCGCCGAAGCGAAGCGGCGGGCGCTTCCAACGGCGCGCCGCCGCGAGGCTGCTTCGTACAATCTTCGCATGCCCCGCCCCGCACCGACTCCGGCCGACGCCGTCGGCCGCTCGCCTGTGCACCGTAGCGCCCAGGTCGCGGCGCTGACGACGGTCGGCCTGGCCCTCGTGCTCGCTGCCGTCGCGCTGCTGTCGCTGAGCGCAGCGCAGCCTTCGCCCGCCCTGCCCTGGCTGCTCGCCGTCGGCCTCGCCTGCGCCGGTGCCGCGATCGGCTGGACGCTGTGGCGCCAGCGCGCACTCGAAGCGGCGCTGCGCGACGCGCAGGTTGCTGCGACCAACGGCCGTGCCGACCTTGACGGCGGCGCGCTGCAACAAGGCGTTGGCGCTACCGCCGCGCGGCCCGATGCCGGCGCGCAGCGCGATCACGACCAGCGCCTGTTCGCGGCGCTGCTCGCCGACCTGCCGCTGCCGGTGTTCGCGCTCGACGCGACGGCTGCCGGCGGCGCCGGCAGCGTCGTGCTGGCGAATGCCGCCGCGGCGCGATTGCTCGATGCCGCGCCGCAAGAGCTTGCCGGGCTCGCCTGGTCCGAGCTTCGAACGCGCCTGCCGGCAGGTGTCGCCAGTCGCGCCGCGCAGCTCTTTGGCGATGCGCCGCCCGTGACAGATCCGGCGCCGACGGCGTGGGACGTTCAGGCGCGGCGCGTCGAACCCGAAGACACCTTGCCGCCGCTGTGGCTGCTGAGCCTCGCGCCGGCGAGCGCCGCCAAGCCCGCAAGCAGCGATCATGAGAGCTTCAGCTACACCGTGTCGCACGACCTGCGGGCGCCGATCCGTGTCGTCGAGGGGTTCACGCGAATCCTGAAGGAGGACTACGGCCATCAGCTCGACCGCATCGGCAACGACCACCTCGACCGCGTGCTCGGCGCGGCGGCGCGCATGAACAGCATGATCGACGCGCTGCTGACGCTGTCGCAGCTGTCGTCGCGCCCGCTCGCGCGCCAGCCGGTCAACCTGTCGCAGCTCGCCGCCTACGTTGCCGACGACCTGCGCCGCCAGTCGCCCGAGCGCCAAGTCGGCGTCCACATCGAGGACGGCCTGCAGACGCAGGGCGACCCGACGCTGCTGCGCGTCGTCCTCGAGAACCTGCTCGGCAACGCCTGGAAGTACACCGCGAAGAAGCCCGACGCGCAGATCTGGTTCGAGCGCAGCGTGCACGACGGCCAGAACGCGTTTTGCGTGCGCGACAACGGCGCCGGCTTCGACATGCGCTTCGCCGACCGGCTGTTCGGCGTCTTCCAGCGCCTGCACAGCGCGAACGACTTCCAGGGCACCGGCGTCGGGCTGGCGTCGGTGCAGCGCATCGTGCGCCGTCACGGCGGCGAGATCTGGGCCGAGTCCGAGGTGCAGCGCGGCAGCCGCTTTCACTTCACGCTGGCGCCGGCACATCCGGCGCCGTAGCGTCAGCGCCGCGCCGGGCGCGCCAGCAGTTCGACGGCGTCGATCAGGCGCTGCGCCTGCTGCTCGACGCTCGCGCCGTCCTCGCGCGCCTGCGCCTGCAGCATCTCGAACGCCGCCGCGCGGGCGAGCGAATGGCGGTGCATCAGCACGCCGACGGCGATCGCGACCGGCTGCGCGAGCGGGTCGGCGCCGGCCGCCGCGGCCGGCGCAGCGCGCGGCGCGGGTCGCGCCGGCAGCGCGGCGAGCGCCGCCTCGACGGCGGGCAGGATCTGCTTGACCTCGAGCGGCTTGACGAGATAGTCGACGGCGCCGAGTTCCTTCACCTTCGCGATCGTCTCGTCGTCGGCGAACGCCGACAGGAACATGAAGGGCAGGTGCAGGAACTCGCGCAGGTAGGCGGCGACGTCGAAGCCGCTCATGCCCTCCATCCGGATGTCGAGCAGCGCGAGGTCGGGCCGGTGTTCGCGCGCGAGCAGGATCGCGTCGTCGCCGTTGTCGGTGTCGATCACCTCGTAGCCCGCCTGCTGCAGGCCGTGCGTGAGCGTCGCCAGCACGAGCCGGTCGTCGTCCACCACCAGAATCTTGCCTTTGTCGCTCACGCCTGGGTCTTCGCCTGAATGCCGCAGCTTCGCGCAGCCGCGCCCGGCATTGTGGCCGAAAGCTTTGACCTTCCCTGCCGCATCTACGCCGGGTCTGCCGCCAATTGCACGACGCCGGGCGCAACGAGCGCGACCGTCGCCTGCACCTGCGCGCCATGCTGCTCGATCTCGAGCGTCGAGCAGCGCCGCGGCATCAGCGCGCGCACGAGGCCGAGCCCGGAGACGCCGCCCGGGATGCGCGCGAGCTTGAAGTCGGCGCCGAGCGAACCGGGGTTCGAGATCGTGATACGCACCCCTTCATCGTCGCAGTGCAGCGTGCAGCCCACCGCGGCGTCGCCATGCTCGCGCGAATGCTTGATCGCGTTCGTCAGCAGTTCGTTGATCGTGAGCGCAATCGGGATCGATTCGGCCTCCGGCAGCGCCCACGGCCGCGACGGCGAACCCTCGACACGAAACTCGATGCCGCGCCCGAAGGTGCGCTGCACCGAGCCGGTGATCGCCTCGACGACGCTCTCGAGCAGCAGCGGCCCGGAGCTGCCGACCTGCAGCCCGTAGACCTGCGCGATCGCCTGCACCTGGCCGACGACCTCCGAAATCACCGCCTCGACCTCGGGCTTGCGCTCTGCGATCTGCTGCAGCAGCCCGGCGACGCCCTGCAGGTTGTTCTTGATGCGGTGATGCACCTCCTTGACGAGCATCTCGCGCTGCGCGATCGCAGCGTCGAGCCGCGCCTGCTGCGCGGCGCGCTGCTCGGTGACGTCGGTCGCGACGAACAGCAACTGGTCCGGCGCCTGGCCCGCCGCGCCGAGCGGCAGATAGCGCGCGTCCCACTGGCGCGGCCCGTCGCTGCCGGCGAAGGTGTACTCGCGATGCGTCGCCTCGCCGGCGGCAAGCGCCGCTTCCATGTGCTCGCGCATCTCGGCGGCGAGTTCGGGCGGATGCATCTCCTCCGGCGTGCAGCCGACGATGTCTTCTATCGGGCGGCCGACGATCGCCGCCGCCGTCTGGTTGAGCTGGACGATGCGCAGGCTGCGCGCATCGCGCAGCGCGATCGCCAGCGGCGCCATCTCGATCAGGCGCTGCAGCGAGGCCTGCGTCTCGGCGCTGCGCGCCTCGGCCTGGCGGCGGCGTTCGATGTCGAGCAGCGCGTACGTCAGCTGGCGGCCGCTGCGCTCGAGCCCGGTCGCGACGACGTTGCCGACGATCCAGAACTCGCGCCCGTCGCGCGCCTTGACGCGGCACTCGAAGGTCTCGGCCTGGCCCTCGAACAGCTCGTTGAGGTACTGCGTCTGGCGAAACGGGTGATCCGGCTCGGGCGTCGCGACGGTGCTGATCGGCTGGCCGACGAAATCGGCGAGGTCGCCGCCGAACATGCGGCGCGCCGAGCGGTTCATCCACTCGATGCCGCGCGCGCCGACGGTGACGATGCCGACGAGCACCGAGTCGAGGATCGCTCGCGTGCGCTCGGCCTGCAGCGCGACGGCCTGCTCGGCGCGGTGGCGGGCGTCGACGTTGACGTACGACGCGATCATGCCGCCCGTCGGGTCGCCCTCGACGACGAGGCGCTTGCTGACCTGCACCCACAGCAGCTGGCCGTCGCGCCGGCGCAGCTGGCGCTCGCCGCTCCAGCGCCCGCGGCGGCGCATCTGCTCGTCCTCGCGCGACCACAGGCGGTTGAACTCGGCGCGGTCCGGGAACAGGGTCTGGAACGGGATCTCGAGGATGTCCTCGGCGGGGTAGCCGGTGAGCGTCGCGAACGCCTCGTTCGCGCGCTGGATCACGCCGTCGCGAACGAACGCGATGCCGACCTCGGACAGGCTGAACATCAGCTCGCGGTCGCGCGCGAGCGTCTCGAGCTCGCCCTGCTGCGCCTTCAGCCGCGTGATGTCGGAGACGACGGCGATCGCCTCGGCGTCGTCGGCGCTGCCGGTGCGGCGCAGCGACAGCGCGAGCCAGCGCTCGGGCAGCCCGGCGGCGGCATCGGCGTCGATCCTGAACTCGGTCTCGTAGGCGGCGCCGTTGGCGAGCGCCTTGTCGGTTTCGGCGGCAAGTTCGCGCAGCTGCGGCCAGCCGGCGAAGAGTTCGTCGATGCGCTTGCCGGCGGTGCGGCCGGCGTCGAGGCCGAGCATCGTCTCGAATCGCTCGTTGCAGCGCACGAGCCGGTTCGCGCGCAGGTAGGCGATACCCGTGCTCGCGCTTTCGAGGATCGTCGTCATCTCGTGCAGCAGCTGGTCGCTGCGCGACTGCGTCTCGTGCTGCTCGGTGATGTCGAGCGTGACGACCGAGGTCGTCCGCTTGCCCGACGCGAGCGTCGCCGGCTCGACGCGCGTCAGGAGCCAGCGCAGGCCCAGGTCGGGATGGCGGATCGCGTAGCGCGCCTCGGCGCGCAGCGTGTGGCGCAGCGCGTGCTGGACCTTCTCGAACTCGGGCAGCGTCGACTCGACGACGATCTCGCGCCGCACCGATTGCAGCGCGGCCGGCGGCATGCTTTCGGCGGCTGGCTTGGCACGCTCTTGCGCAACGCCAGCCGGCGCATCGGGTTTCGCCTCCGGCGCCGCCGCGCGCTGGCGCAGCCAGCCGGCCGACTCCTGGAACGTCGCGAGGCCGACGCCGGCCGTGTCCATCAGCGCATCGACCTGCATCCGCGCCAGGTCGCGCTCCTCCTCGACGCTGCGGTCCTCGACGACGGCGAGATAGCGCCGCGCGGCGCCCTGCGCCTCGACGCAGCGCACGGTGCCGCGCACGCGGCGCGTCGACGCGTCGGCGTGGACGATCCACGCCTCGGTCTGGACCGGGTTCGCGCCGGGCACGAGCCCCGCCTGCGGCCGGCCGTCGGCGAAGGCGAGCAACTGCTGCACGTTCGGCTGTGCCTCGGCGAGCGAACCCGGCACGCCGCCGACGATCGCGTCGAACGCGCGATTGGTCCGCACGAGGAGCCCCGTCGCGTCGAACGCCGCCATGCCGACCGGGCTCAGTGCGAACCAGTCGTCGAGCTCGCGCGCCGCGCGATCGGCCAGCTCGCGCACGCCGTGCTCGGCGCTGCAGTCCTGCAGCGTCACGAGGGTCAGCGCGCGGCCGTCGGCGTCGAGCAGCATCTGGCGCGCCTCGCGCCACCAGCGCTCGCGGCCGGCGGCATCGATCAGGCGGCATTCGTTCAGCGTCGGGCCGTCGTCGAGTTCGGCGCGCGCCCGGGCGGCGCGCTGCGCGGCGCGGTCCGCCTCGGGCTGGAGGTCGATCGGGTCGACGCCGATCAGCTCGTTGCGCGCGAAGCCGCTGAACGCGACGAACGCCTCGTTCGCGTCGAGCAGCTTGCGGTCGCTGCCGAGCAGCAGCGCCGGAAACGGCGACTGCCAGACGAGCTGGAGCAGCTCCGACGACGCGCTGTGCAGCATTGCGCGTGCCGCCGGCAAGGCGCCCGCGTCCGGCGCGGCTTCGATCGCGATCCGCAGCGCCCATTGGCGGGCGTCGATCGGCCGCAGCGCGAGGCTCGCGCGCCGTTCGTCGGGCAGCGTGAAGACCTGCGGCCGGCTGCCGCCGGCGCGGCCGGCGAGCGCGCCGCGCAGCCAGTGCAGCGCGCGGTCGCCGAGCACCGGCTGCAACTGCTCGAGCCGCCCCGGCCCGGCGCCGCCGAGCAGTTCCTGCGCCGCCGGGTTGACGTAGGCGAGCCGCGCCTGCGCGTCGAGCACGACGACGGCGTCGGACAGCAGGTCGAGAAAGGGCTGCAGCAGCGGCGCGCCGGCGACGGCTTCCGGGCGGTTCATCGGCGGTGGGCGTGGGCTCGCGAGACGGTCGGACGGCGAAGTGTACGCAGCGCCGATCGCGCGGCGTTTGCGCCAGGTTCAAGCGCCGTGAACAAGTTCCTCGGCGGCGCACCCCGCCGCGCGCGCGACGAGCGCCTCTCAATCGATCTGCGACGCCGCCGCGAGCGCGCGCAGCAGCGCGTGGTTGACCTCTTTCATGCCGAGCAGCAGGCCTTCGGCGGCGGCGCGCACGTCGAACAGCGAGTCGCCCTCGACGGCGCGAACGAGTTCGAAGTACGGCTGGTACGGGCCGCTGCCGCCGACCAGCGCCTGGGCGACGCGTTCGGGCACCGGGATCGTCTTCAGCAGGTCGGCGAACGGCTGGTTGAACATGCGGTCGAGCAGCGAGAAGACGCCGCAGATGAACATCTCGCTGCGCATCTCGTCGTCGCCCGCCGAGCGGCCGAGTTCCTCCATCAGCAGCCCGCGGCGCACGGCGGCGAACATCACCGGCTTGAGGTTCGCGTCCTGCGTCGCCGTCGCCAGCAGCAGCGCGAGCCAGCGCTTCAACTTGCGGTGGCCGAGCATCATGATCGCGTGCGCGAACGACGCGATCTCGACGCGCAGCCCGAACGCCGGCGAGTTGATGTAGCGCAGCAGCTTGAAGGCGAGCGTCGGGTCGCGCCGCAGTGTCTGCTCGAGGCGGTCGATCGACTCCTCGCGATCGACGCGGTGGATCAGCTCGACGATGACCTGCATGTCGCCCTGCGCCGACGCCCTCGCCGCGCCCTTGGGCTGCGCGTCGAGCACGTCGTCGATCGGCCAGCCGAGGACGGCGGCGGCGCCGCGCTTGAAGCTCGCCTCCATCTGGTCCATCGTGCGGATGCCCGATTGCGCGAACGGAATGCTGCGCGCCGCGGCATGCGGCGACGCGCCGGGCGCCTCGCCGATGCGCCGGTCCTCCGACAGGTCGACGATCGCGTGGCTGAAGCACGGCAGCAGGTCGCGCGCCAGTTCTTCCACCGGCCGGCCCTTGAGCGCCAGCGCGCTGCCGCGCGCATGCAGCGCGACGAGCGTGTCGTGGCGCGCCGCATCGCCCGCCATGAACGACGGCACCTCGAAGATCAGGTTGGGCGCGGCGTGCGCGCGCAGCAGGTCGCCGAGCAGGCTCTCGCTTTGCACGTTGAGCCAGACCTCGCCGCCGCCGGCCGGCCAGACCTCGACGACGGCGTCGAGCAGCAGCCCGGCGTCGATCGCGGCGTCGGGCCGCAGCGGGAAGACGGTCAGCCGGGTCGCCTTGACGGCGCGCCTGGGGTCGATGACGGGGGCGTAGCACAGCCCGAGCTGGCCGAGGATCGAAGCGTCGGTCATGTCCTGAGGTAGTCGAACAGCGACAGCCGCTGCACCGAGGCATAGGTCTGCAGCGCCGCCTGGTAGCCAAGCTGCTTGTTCTGGAAGTCCGAGATCGCGGCCGTCAGGTCGAGGTCCTCGGCCTGCGAGCGTTCGATCTTGCCGGCCGTGCCCGCCGCGTCGTGCGCGGCGCCGACGTTGTCGATCCGGGCCAGCGCTTCGCCGGCCGCCGAGCGCGACGACGACAGCCGCGCGAGCAGCGCGTCCACGTCGCGCAGGCTGGTCGCCGTCGTCTGCGCGATCGCGCCGGGGCTGCGCAGCGGCGTCGCCAGTTCGTTCGCCGCCGCATCGAGGGCGTCGAAGACCGAAAGCGTCGGCGTCGACGGCGCGGCCTCGAAGCGGTCGCCGTCGGCCGGCGTGCCATTGACGGCGAACGCGATGCCGTCGACCTCGATCGCCTGGCCGGAGACGTAGGCGACATCGGTCAACGGCGTCGGCAACCCGTCCTTCAGCACGCTGTAGGTCGTCGCGCCGCCGAGCACGGTGAACTCGATGCTGTACGTCGCGCCGGTCAGCGCCGCCGGGTCGGTGACGCGGCCGGCGTCGATCCAGGCACTGCCGGCAACGCTGGCCGGGCGCGTCTCGAACACGCCGTTGCCGGTCGGCGCGGCGAGCCAGGCGGCGTCGCCGTCCATCGTCATCGGCAGGCCGTCGGCGCGGTCGGCGTTGATCCGGCCGCGGGTGCCGGCGTAGACGACGCCGCCCGGCGCGTCGAGGAACGGCGGCGTCGCCGACCCCTGCCCGCCGAACAGATAGCCGCCGGCCCCGTCGCCGCGGTTCGCGACGGCGAGCAACTGGTCGCGCAGCGCGCGGATCTGGTTGGCGAGCACCTGGCGCTCGCTGTCGCCGTAGCCCGGGTTGCCGCTTGCGACAAGCGCCTCGCGCGCCTGCTGCAGCAGTTCACCGGCGTCGCCGAGCGCGGCCTCGGCCTGCGCCATCGCGGCGCGGCTCGCGTCGACCGATCGCAGCCCTGCCTCGGCCCGCGCCGTGCCGGCCAAGGCACGCTCGGCGCGCGCGGCGTTGATCGGGTCGTCGCTCGCGGCCATCACGCGCTTGCCGCTCGTCATGTGGACTTGGGCGTCGGCCAGTTCGCGCTGGCGCTGCTGCAGCCGCGCGATCGTCGCGTCATACGTGCCGGCGGTGCTCACTCGCATCGCGTTCATCCTCGCGTCGCGTCCAGCAGCGTGTCGAACACCGACTGCGCGACTTGCAGCATCTTGGCCGCCGCCTGGTAGCTCTGCTGGAACTGGATCAACCGCGCCGCCTCCTCGTCGAGGTTGACGCCCGAGACCGACGTGGCGCGCGCCGCCGCGTCGGCCGCGACCGCCGCCGACATGCCTGCCGCGCCCTGCGCGCCCTGCACCCGCACGCCGACGTCGCCGAGCGCGGCCGACCAGGCGTCGGTCAGCGTCGCGCCGGAGACGATCCCCGCGTCGCGCAGCGCGACCATCGCGAGCGCGTTGCCGTTGCTCATCGCCGGCACGCTCGTCGGGTCGACCTGGATCAGGTCGCCGTCGGCCGGCGTGCCGGTCACCGACAGCTTCCACAAGGTCGCTCCGCCGCCGTCGACGAAGGCGATCGGCTCGCCGGCGACGAACGGCTGCGGCGCGCCGAACGTGCTGCCGCCGTCGGCGCTGATCCGGTAGGCCGTCGCGCCGCCGGGCGCGACATCGAACCTGACGACGGCGTTCACCGGCGCCGCGATCGGCGCGGCGACGTCGAGCGCCGCGATCGCCGCCGTGCCGGTGTTCGAGACGCCGAGCGTCGCCGTCACCGGCGACGCGGCGGCGATGCCGCGCGGGTCGTCGATCACGCGCTGCATCGTCGTCGCCGCCGCCGCGACCGGCTGCAGCCGGAAGCGGTCGCCGGCGC
>JBDHSE010000310.1:0-3495 GCA_039807955.1 Ideonella sp.
TCATGGCGCCGGCTTGCGCCGCTGCAGGCGCTCGCAGCCGAGGGCGAGGCCGACGAAGGCGATCCAGAAGACCAGCCCGGCGGCGAGGTACGCGATGTCCATGCTTGCTCCGAAGTCGAACGCGGCGATCTTCGGACAGGCGCTGTCAAGGCCGCGTAGAGATTCGCGGCCCGCGCATCAAGACTTCGTCAAGAAGGAACAGCGGCGCCGGGCAAGCCGGGCCGCCTGTCTCGCCGATGGCCCCGCAGCGCGCCGCCGATGACCGGCGCGCGCCGTGCTCGACGGTCTACACGCCCTGACGCACCGTCGTCGCCGAAAGCGCCTGGTGCAGCGTCGCGGCGCTGTCTTGCAGATGGGCGCGGGTGGCGTCGCTCGAGCCCTTGCGGCGCGCCGCGGCGTCGAGCTGCGCGGCGAGCGCCTTGGCCTGCACGCGGCGCAGGCCGCGCGCGTCGGCGCGGGTCTGCGGCTGCGGGCGCAGCAGCTGGCTGGCGAGGCGGTTGACGTGTTCGCGCTGCAGCTCGCGGCGCAGCGGCGCGATGTCGGCGCCGGTCGCGAGCTCGCTCCACACCGCCCGCGTCAGCTTGGCGTCGAGCTCCTGCAGGCGCAGCGCGCGCTGCGCGCCGCTCGGCGCCTTCTGCGCGCTGTCGAGCAGCCGCGCGGCGACGGCGTCGCTCATCAGCGCGTCGAGCGTCTTCTTCTGCAGCTCGAGGACGACGACCGAGAGCGAGAACTCGGTCGCGGCCGGCGCCTCGCCGGCGTGCACCGCGTCCCAGCGTTCGAGAAAGTCGACGCCGAGCCTGCGCTGCAGCGCGGGCGAGATCTTCAGACTGTCGGCCGCGAACAGTTCGCCGACGATCAGGTCGAGCGCCTCGCGCTGGCGTTCGACCGGCAGCGGCGTGAGCGGGTCGCGCCCGCTGCCGGGTGCGTCGCGCAGCGTGCGCACGCCGCCGATCTGGCGCGCGAGCGCGTTCGCCGCGCGGCCGACGTCGCGCATCGCGTAGAGCACCGAGCGGCGCAGCACGGCGTAGTCGTCGTCGGGGGCGAGGACGCGCGCCTCCTGGCGCGCGAGCAGCTCCTGCGCGATCGCGATGCGCTTGCGCGCGAAGACGACGACGTCGTCGCCGAGATCGAACTGCAGGGACTCGGGGTCGATGCCGAGAAAGTTGTCCTCGTCGGTGCCGAACGCGAGCTGCGGCTCGCTGCTGCGCGCAGCGATGCGGCGCAGCTCGGCCGCCTCGTCCTGCGGCGCGATCGGTTTGTAGGCGTATTCGATCGCCCAGTAGTCGTAGGGCCCGAGCGTGGTGTTGAACGGCGTGCCGTAGCCGACGCGCGGTTCGCCGGGGCCGTTCAGATTGATCGCCGCGTACTCCATCACCGACGCCGTGATGCCGTTGGCGGCGGTGAACGCCGGGTCGGCGAGCTGCGCCGCGCTGTACGCACGCGAGGCGCGGAAGTTGTGGCGCAGGCCGAGCGCGTGGCCGACCTCGTGCATCGCCGTGTCCTTCAGGTAGGCGAAGACGAACTCGCGCGCCTGCGGGCTGTCGGGGTCGATCTCGCCGCGCGCTTCGAGCACGTCCAGCGCGTAGCTCATCTGCTCGGCGGCCTGGTCGGCGTAGCTGCAGCCGAGGCCATTCGCGGCATCGATGCCGGTGTCGATCGACGCCAGCACCTGCGAGCGCAGCGCGCGCATGTTGCGCGACGAGAGGCTTTCGAACGCGATATCGGCGTCGACGATCTCGCCGCTGCGCGGGTCGACGTGGCGCGGGCCGATCGCGCCCCACGCCGGCGCCGCGTTCGTCATCCAGCGGATCGACGCGCGGCCGAAGTCGAGCGTGTCGAAATCGGCGTCGTCGGGCTGGACGCGCACGACGATCGCGTTCGAGAAGCCGATCCGCTCGAACGCCTTGTTCCATTCGAGCACGCCGGCGGTGATCGGCGCGCGGTACCCGACGGGCACGCTGCGGTCGATCCAGAACGTGATCGGCTGCACCGGGTCGGAAACCGCGGCGGCCGGATCCTTCTTCTCGAGCCGCCAGCGGTCGACCCAGCGCCGCCGCGGCGAGCGCTCGAGATCGTCGCTGAAGTCGGCGATGCTGGTGACGAAGTGGCCGACGCGCGCGTCGGCCCTACGCGGCGCCATCGCTTGCGCCGGCAGGCGCCCGATCGAATAGTGCAGCGTCAGGAACAGGCTGCGCGGGTCGGGCACCGTCTTGGGCACGCTCGGCACCGGTGCGCCGGGCGGCGCGCCGGCCGCGGGCACCGCGATCGATGCGGCCGCGTAGTGCGCGAGCACTTCGACGACGAGCAGGTCGGGCGCGTCGCGCACCGCCGCGATCGACGAATTGCGGGCGTCCAGCGCGTAGCCCTGGCGAAAGCTGCGCTGCAACTGGCCACCGATCGCGAGCAGGTCGGCGACGAAGATCGCATGGGCGTCGATCAGCACCGACTTGCGCTGCGGCTCGGGCTGGCTCAGCACCGCGGCACTGGCGACGAGGCTGGGCGAGAACGCGGCCTGCACCGCGCGCGCCGCGGGCGTTCCCGCCGCGGCGACGTACTCGCTGTTGACGCGAATCAGCTGCACCTGGTCGTTGATGCGGCGAAAGACGACGAGGCCGTCGTCGCGGCTCATCAGGCCGCCGAAGATCGAGGCGACGCCGATCCCGGTCTTGATCTTGGGCGACAGGAAGAACGGCCGGTCGAAGTCCTCCGGCCCGAGTTCGAGCCAGACCTTGTCGTCCTTGCGCCAGATCGCGATCAGGCCTTCGCTGCGTTTGGCGTCCTTCACGACGTCGGCGAACGGCTTGAGCGTGCCGGGCGGCGTGCCAGGCGGCGCCCCCGCCGGGCGCGGTGCCGATGCCGCCGGCGCGCTGCTCGCGGCCGGCGCCGGCCCGGCAGGCGCCGGCGCCGCCTTCGAAGGCGCCGTGGTCGCTGCGGCATTCGGCGCAGGCGGCGCGGCAGCAGCGTTCGCGGGCGCCGGTCCCGGCGTCGCGCAGGCCTGCAAGCCGAGCACGGCGACGAGCGCCGCGCCACGCAGCAAGGCGCCGCCGGCCGATCGGCCCCGCACAGGTGCTGCGTTCATCGCCGCGCGCGGCTTCAGCGGATCGGCTTGAAGCGCAGCCGGTGCGGGCGCGCGCCCTCCTCGCCGAGCCGCTTCTTCTTGTCGGCCTCGTACTCCTGGTAGTTGCCGTTGAAGAAGACCCACTTCGAGTCGCCCTCGGCGGCGAGGATGTGGGTCGCGATGCGGTCGAGAAACCAGCGGTCGTGGCTGATGACCATGATCGAGCCGGCGAACTCGAGCAGCGCGTCCTCGAGCGCGCGCAGCGTCTCGACGTCGAGGTCGTTCGATGGCTCGTCGAGCAGCAGCACGTTGGCGCCCTGCGACAGCGTCTTCGCCAGATGCAGCCGGCCGCGCTCGCCGCCCGACAGGGTGCCGACGAGTTTCTGCTGGTCGTTGCCCTTGAAGGTGAAGCGGCCGATGTAGGCGCGGCTGGGCAT
>JBDHSE010000311.1:0-3486 GCA_039807955.1 Ideonella sp.
CGACGATCTCGGCCGAGACGATGACGACGTCGTCGACCGGCACGTCGCCATGCCCGCCACGGCTCGCGGTGCGCACGCCTTCGATCGCATCGACGACCTCGCTGCCCGAGACGACCTTGCCGAAGACCGCATAGCCCCAGCCCTGCGCGTTCTCGGCCTTGTGGTCGAGGAAGGCGTTGTCGGCGGTGTTGATGAAGAACTGCGCGGTCGCCGAATGCGGATCCGACGTGCGCGCCATCGCGAGCGTGTAGTGGCGGTTCTTCAGGCCGTTGTTCGCCTCGTTGGCGATCGGCGCGCGGACGCGCTTTTGCTTCATGCCCGGCTCGAAGCCGCCGCCCTGGATCATGAAGCCCTTGATGACGCGGTGGAACACGGTGCCGTCGTAGTGCCCGTCGCGCACATAGCCCGCGAAGTTGGCGGCGGACTTCGGCGCGTTCGCGTCGTCGAGTTCGACGCGGATCGTGCCCTGGCTGGTTTCGAGATCGACGAGTGTTGTCATGGTCTACTTCTCCACGGTTGCTGATTTGATGACGACCGGCTGCAGCGGCACGTCGCCCGGGCCGGTCGGCACGGCCTTGATCTTGTCGACCACGTCCATTCCCGAGACGACCTTGCCGAAGACGGCGTAGCCGTAGCCGTCGCGCGCCTTGGCGGCGTCGAGGAAGTCGTTGTCCTTGACGTTGATAAAGAACTGCGCCGATGCCGAGTTCGGGTCGTTGGTGCGCGCCATCGCGACGCTGCCGCGCACGTTTGTCAGGCCGTTGCGGCTTTCGATCTCGATCGGCGGGCGCGTCGCCTTCTGCTTCATGTCGGCCGTCATGCCGCCGCCCTGGATCATGAAGTTGCCGATCACACGGTGAAAGATCGTGCCGTCATAGTGGCCCGACTTGACGTACTGCAGGAAGTTGTCGACCGTCTTCGGCGCCTTCGCCGCGTCGAGTTCGATGACGATGTCGCCCATCGTCGTCGCGAGCTTGACCTTTTGCGCGAGCGCCGGCGAGACGAGGCCGAGGCAGAGCGCGACGGCAGCGAACGCGCGTGCAGCGCGGGTCGAAAACAGCTTGGAGATCATTCGAAGTGGCTCCGTTGAGTGGATCGAGGGGTTCGGGCAAAGATGCGCCGGCATTGAATCGCCGGGTGAAGGGTTTGCAGCATTCTCAGGGCGGATTCTTCGCCGCGGCCGCCGACGCGGCGCTCGCCGCGCCTGGCGCCGCAGCCGGCTTCATCGTGAAGAGCCCTTGCAACTGGGCGATCTTCGGTGCGAGCGCCGCGTTGCCAGGGTCGAGTTGCTGTCCGCGCGCATAGGCCTGCGCCGCGAGCCGGGCGTAGACGTCGCCCAGATTCTCGTACGCCGTCGCATAGCCCGGGTTGCCGCGGATCGCGGCCTCGAGCGCGACGCGCGCCTTGTCGTAGCGGCCCTGGCCGGCGTAGATCACGGCGAGGTTGTTGTACGGCTCGGCAAGCTCGGGGTAGTCCACCGTCAGCGCGACGAAGATGTCGATCGCCTCCGCGGCGTGCCCGGTCTCGGTGAGCAGCACGCCCTTCAGAAAGCGCAGCTGCGGGTCCTTGGGCTTGGCGGCGAGAGACTGATCGAGCTTGGCGCCGGCCTCGGCCGTCTGCCCGGTGCGCATCAACTGCTTGATCTCGGCGACGTCGTCGGCCAGCACCGAGCCCGACGCAGCGGCGAGCAGCGCGGCCAGCAGGTACGCCGCGGGCAAACGAAACGACAGCATCGGGTGGTCGGAGGTGCCGGCAGCCGGCGAGGCGGGGGTTGTTGCGGGGCGCGCCGCGAGAGGGCGCCGCTATACTGATTCGATTCTAGTTCAGCCCCTTGCCGCAACGTGCTGGCGTGGCATTGCGGCGGCGGGCGAATCGGGCGGTGTCCGTTGCGCCCGGCCTTTGCGATTGCGGTGCGCCGCCCGCGACCAAGTCTGTTCTCCCTTCATGAGCCTGCGGATTCACAACACCCTGACGCGCAGCGTCGAACCGTTCGCGCCGATCGAGCCCAACCATGTCCGCATGTATGTCTGCGGCATCACGATCTACGACCTCTGCCACGTCGGCCACGCACGCTTCCTGATCGCGTTCGACGTCATCGCGCGCTGGCTGCGCACGCTCGGCTATCGCGTGACCTACGTGCGCAACATCACCGACGTCGACGACAAGATCATCCGCCGCGCGCTCGAGCGCGGCATCCCGATCCGCCAGTTGACGACCGAGATGACGCAGGCGATGCACGAGGACATGGCGACCCTCGGCATCGAGCCGCCGACCCACGAGCCGCGCGCGACCGAACACGTCGGCGGCATGCTCGATCTGATCGGCAGGCTCGAAGCGCGCGGGCTCGCCTACCGCGGCGCCGACGGCGACGTGAACTTCGCGGTGCGCAAGTTCGCTGCCTACGGCAGGCTGTCGGGCAAGTCGCTCGACCAGTTGCGTGCCGGAGAGCGCGTCGCCGTCGACAGCGGCAAGAACGATCCGCTCGACTTCGTGCTCTGGAAGGCGGCCAAGGAGAGCGAGCCCGACGACGCGAAGTGGGACAGCGCCTACGGCCGCGGCCGCCCCGGCTGGCACATCGAGTGCTCGGCGATGTGCAAGGCGCTGCTCGGCGAGCACTTCGACATCCACGGCGGCGGCATGGACCTGATCTTTCCGCACCACGAGAACGAGATCGCGCAAAGCGTCGGCGCAAGCGACGGCGGCAAGTTCGCCAACGTCTGGATGCACAACGGGCTCTTGAACCTGGGCGACGAGAAGATGTCCAAGTCGCTCGGCAACTTCTTCACGATCCGCGACGTGCTGCAGCGCTACGACGGCGAGACGCTGCGCTTCTTCTTCCTGCGCGCGCACTACCGCAGCGCGCTCGCGTTCTCCGAGGCGAATCTCGACGACGCGCGCAACGCGCTGCGCCGGCTCTACACCGCGCTCGACGGCGTCGAGGCGCCGAGCACCGAGATCGACTGGTCCCAGCCGCAGGCGGCGGCGTTTCGCGCGGCGATGAACGATGACTTCGGCACCCCCGAGGCGGTCGCGATCCTGTTCGAGCTGGCCGGCGAACTCAACCGCACGCGCGCGCCGCAGACCGCGTCGTTGCTCAGAAATCTTGGCGCGACGCTCGGCCTGCTGACGCAATCGCCGCGGGCGTATCTGCAGGGCGGCGCGGCGCTCGACGAGGCGCTGATCGAAGCGCGCATCGCCGAGCGCGCGGCCGCCAAGCAGGCGCGCGACTTCGCCCGCGCCGATGCGATCCGCGACGAGCTTGCCGCGCTCGGCATCGAACTGATGGATTCGGCGCAGGGCACGCGCTGGGTCCGGTCGTGAGACCGGCGATGGCCCAGCGTTGCGATCAGCCGCGAGCCGCGCACTGAGCATGGCGCGCACCGTCACACCCGACTACTGGGACGATGCGTGCAAGCATCTCGCGCGCCGCGACCGCGTGATGCGCAAGCTCATCCCGCGCCTGTCCGACGATCGCCTCGAGAGCCG
>JBDHSE010000312.1:0-3471 GCA_039807955.1 Ideonella sp.
GCGCGCGCTGCGCGTCGTCGATGCGAGCGTGATGCCTGCGATCACGAGCGGCAACACCAACTCGCCGACGCTGATGATCGCCGAGCGCGCCGCGCGCTGGATGATCGACGACGCGGCGCGCGGCTGATGCCGGCGCTTACGGGTAAGTCCGAAGTCGCCAGATCAGTAGAATCCGGCGCTAATCGCGATTGCGATTTTCAAGAAGGAGATCGGACCATGAAGAAGCTTGTAGTCACCCTCGCACTGGCTGTCCTCGCCGGCGGCGTTGCTTTCGCCCAGGCCCCCGACACGCTGGCCAAGATCAAGGAACGCGGCGCGGTCAACCTTGGCGTGCGCGACTCGTCGGGCCTGGCCTTCACGATCGGCGCCGGCAAGTACGTCGGCTTTCACACCGAGATGGCCGAGCGCATCGTCGACGACCTCGCCAAGGACGTCGGCAAGCCGCTGAAGATCAACTACCAGGTGATCACGTCGCAGAACCGCATTCCGCTGATCCAGAACGGCACGATCGACTTCGAGTGCGGCTCGACGACCAACAATACGGCGCGTCAGAAGGACGTCGATTTCGCCTACACGACCTACGTCGAAGAGGTGCGCATCGCGGTCAACAAGAAGTCCGGCATCAAGTCGATCAAGGACCTGAACGGCAAGACGGTCGCGACGACGACCGGCACGACCTCGGTGCAGACGCTGCGCAAAAACGAGCGCGCCCAAGGCATCGACTTCAAGACGGTGCAGGGCAAGGACCACGCCGACAGCTTCCTGCTGCTCGAGTCGGGGCGCGCCGACGCGTTCGTGATGGACGGCTCGATCCTCGCCGCCAACATCGCGCGCGCGAAGAACCCGCAGGACTTCGAGATCGTCGGCGAGGTGCTGTCGGTCGAGCCGATCGCCTGCATGCTGCCCAAGGGCGACGAGAAGCTGAAGAAGGCGATCGACGCTAGCATCGTTCGCCAGATCAAGGACGGGTCGCTTGCCAAGCTCTACGACAAGTGGTTCATGCAGCCGATCCCGCCCAACAACGTGACGCTGAACATGCCGCTGTCGGCCAGCACCAAGGCCGCCTGGGAGAACCCCAACGACAAGCCGATGGAAGCGTACGGCAACAAGTAAGCGCGCTCCCGCCCCGAGTCATCGCGACGCCCACTTGACCCCAAGTGGGCGTTTGCGTTCATAAGGCGTGCGCGGCGGCGCCGCCAGGAGGATGAGCATGGCGATGGACTGGACGGTGTTCTGCAAGGACACCCTGTCGGGGGAGGTCGTCCCGGGCTGTTTCGGCCAGGGCCGCGACATCACCTATCTGAACTGGCTGTTCACGGCCTGGGGCTGGACGGTCTCGGTCTCGCTCACGGCGCTCGCGGTGGCGCTCGTTGTCGGCTCGATCATCGGTGTGCTGCGCACGCTGCCCGCGAGTCCTTGGCTCGTGCGGCTCGGCAATGCCTGGGTCGAGCTGTTTCGCAACATCCCGCTGCTCGTCCAGATCTTCCTGTGGTACTTCGTCGTGCCGGCGCTCGTGCCGCCGATGAAGAACTTCCCGCCGTTCATCCTCGTCGTGTTGGCGCTCGGCCTCTTCACTTCGGCGCGCATCGCCGAGCAGGTGCGTGCCGGCATCCAGGCGTTGCCGCGCGGGCAGCGCTATGCCGGCATGGCGCTCGGCTTCACGACGCCGCAGTACTACCGCTACGTGCTGCTGCCGATGGCCTACCGCATCATCATCCCGCCGCTGACGAGCGAGTCGATGAACATCTTCAAGAACTCGGCGGTCGCGTTCGCGGTGTCGATTCCCGAGCTGACCCAGTACGCGCTGCAGGTCGGCGAGGAGACGGCGCGGCCGATCGAGGTCTACCTCGCGGTGACGGTGCTCTACGCGATCTCGGCGCTCGTCGTCAACCGCGTCTTCGCCTGGATCGAGAAGCGCGCGCGGGTGCCGGGCTTCGTCGCCGCCGGCACGGGCGGGGGGCACTGAGATGTTGAACCTCGACTTCTCGATCCTGAACTGGGCGCTGATCCAGGACTTCATCCTCAAGGGCCTGTGGTTCAGCATCTTCCTGACGGCAGTCGCCACCGCCGGCGGCATCTTCTTCGGCACGCTGCTCGCGCTGATGCGGCTGTCGGGCAAGAAGTGGCTCGACGCGCCGGCCGCGCTCTACGTCAACGTCATGCGCTCGGTGCCGCTGGTGATGGTGATCCTGTGGTTCTTCCTGCTCGTGCCGCTCTTGATCGGGCGGCCGATCGGCGCCGAGTATTCCGCCGTCGTCACCTTCATCGCGTTCGAGGCGGCGTACTTCAGCGAGATCATGCGCGCCGGCATCCAGTCGATCCCGCGCGGCCAGGTCTTCGCCGGGCAGGCGCTGGGCATGAGCTACAAGCAGAACATGACGCTCGTCGTGCTGCCGCAGGCGTTTCGCAACATGCTGCCGGTGCTGCTGACGCAGACCATCATCCTCTTTCAGGACACCTCGCTCGTCTACGCGATCGGCGCCTACGACCTGCTCAAGGGCTTCGAAACCGCCGGCAAGAACTTCGGCCGGCCGATCGAGACCTACCTGATGGCGACCGTGACCTACTTCGTCATCAGCTATTCGCTGTCGAGCATCGTCAAGGCGATCAACAAGAAGATCGCCATCATCCGCTAGGAGCGCCACGCCATGGCAGAGCACATGATCAGCATCCGGAACGTCTCGAAGTGGTACGGCCCGGTGCAGGTGTTGAACGACTGCAGCGTCAGCATCGACAAGGGCGACGTCGTCGTCGTGTGCGGGCCGTCGGGGTCGGGCAAGTCGACGCTGATCAAGACGGTGAACGCGCTCGAGCCGTTCCAGAAGGGCGAGATCACGGTCAACGGCATTCCGCTGCACGACCCCAAGACCGATCTGCCCAAGCTGCGCTCGAAGGTCGGCATGGTGTTCCAGCACTTCGAGCTGTTCCCGCACCTGTCGGTCACCGAGAACCTGACGATCGCGCAGATCAAGGTGCTCGGCCGCAGCGCCGACGAGGCGAAGACGCGCGGGCTCAAGATGCTCGATCGCGTCGGCCTGATGGCGCACAAGGACAAGTTCCCGGGCCAACTCTCCGGCGGCCAGCAGCAGCGCGTCGCGATCGCGCGCGCGCTGTCGATGGACCCGATCGTCATGCTGTTCGACGAGCCGACCTCGGCGCTCGACCCCGAGATGGTCGGCGAGGTGCTCGACGTCATGGTCGGCCTCGCGAAGGAAGGCATGACGATGATGGTCGTCACGCACGAGATGGGCTTCGCGCGCAAGGTCGCCAACCGCGTGATCTTCATCGACGTCGGCGGCCACATCCTCGAGGACTGCACGAAGGAGGAGTTCTTCGGCCACCCCGAGAACCGCCAGCCGCGGACCAAGGACTTCCTCGACAAGATACTCGCGAACTAGCCCGAACTTTGACCAGTGATCTCGCCGGAGAGCGAGCACTGGCGCGAGTTTCGTGTTTATACAGTGGTCGAGG
>JBDHSE010000313.1:0-3470 GCA_039807955.1 Ideonella sp.
CGCGCGGTCGAGCACCATCTCGCGCATCGGCGGCGGCAGCACGCCGGCCGATTCGAGGAAGCTGACGAAGCCGATGCAGTGTTCGCCGAGGTGCTCCTGCTCGGCCGGCGAATAGACGCGCATGCTGCGCGCCGCCTGTTGGCCGACGTTCGATTTCGCGGCGCTCGCGAGGCCGTCGAGCCACTTCAGCGCCTCCTCGATCTCGTCCGATTCGAAACCGACCGAGGTCAGCTTGCGGGCAAGCTGGTCATGCTCGGGACAGGCGTCGGGGCGCCAGTAGTTTTCGTACAGGTAGACAAGTACGTCGAACATGGAAGGCACTATACCGCAGGGCTGTCGGCGGCCGCGGGCAAACTCGACACCCAACCGCGCGTTTTCAGGCCCGCGCGATGCGCTGGAAGCGCTGGCCCGGCAGGCGCTCGACGCGGCCTTCGAGCTCGAGTTCGAGCAGCTTCGCACTGAGTTCGGCCGGCGCGACGCCGGTGCGCGCGGCCAGCAGGTCGAGCGTCACCGGGTCGTAGCCGAGCGCATCGAGCAGCGCGTCGGCGGGTTCGGGATCGGTGCTCGCGGGCGGCTCGGCGCCAGCCGCCGCGAGTGACGGCCGCAGATCCTCGAGGACGTCCTGCGCCTGATCGACGAGCTTCGCCCCCTGCTTGATCAGCGCATGGCAGCCGCGCGACTGCGGCGCGTGGATCGAGCCGGGGATCACGTAGACCTCGCGCCCGGCCTCGGCGGCGAGCCGGGCGGTGATCAGCGAACCCGACTGCAGCGTCGCCTCGACGACCAGCGTCGCCCGCGAGAGCCCGGCGATCAGGCGGTTGCGCTGCGGGAAGTGCGGCCCGAGCGGCGGCGCGCCGAGCGAGTACTCGCTCACGATCAGGCCCTCGTCGGCGATGCGGTGGGCGAGGTTCAGGTGGCGCTTCGGGTAGACGCGGTCGAGCCCGGTGCCGACGACGGCGATCGTGCTGCCCGCTCCCTGCAGGCCGCCCTCGTGCGCCGCTCCGTCGATGCCGAGCGCGAGGCCCGAGACGATCGTGAGTCCGGCGCGGCTCAGGTGGCTCGCGAAGTCGCGCGCGTTGTCGATGCCCTGGCGCGTCGGGTTGCGGCTGCCGACGACGGCGATCGAGTCGGCCGCCAGCAGTTCGAAGCGCCCCTGCAGGTGCAGCATCAGCGGCGGGTCGGCGGTCTGCAGCAGCGACGCCGGGTAGAGTGCGTCGCCGAGCGTCACGATCGCCCGCGCGGGCGACTCGTCGAGCCAGGCGAGGGTGCGATCGACGAGCACGTCCAGCCCTTCCGGCACGCTGGCAAGCGCTTCGGCCGCCTTGGAACCGGCGGCGCTGCGCAGCGCCTCGGCGCCGGCATCGATCACGCCCTGCGGGGAACCGAAGGCGGCGAGCAGCCGGCGCACCGACTCGCGCCCGAGTTGCGGCGTCTGCGCGAGCCGCAGCCAGGCCAGGAGTTCGTCACGCTCGATCATCGCGAACGCGAGTATCGGGCTAGCGCGGCCCGACGCTCGAACCGGCACTCGCATGGCCGGCTTGCGGCGCCCGTCGCCGGCGCGCGCAAGGCCGCGCCGATCAAGGCTCGCTGAAGCGGTCGCCCGGCCGCACCGGCGTCGAGGACTCGATGATCAGCGCGTACGACATGCGTTCGAAGACGCGGAACACGAACAGCATGCCGCTGCGCTCGTTCGGCAGTGTGATCTGCGTCCGGCTGAAGGCGCTAGCCGGCGGCAGCGCGCGGCCCTCGCGCCACAGCGCAAGGACGTTGCCGAGTTCCATGCCGTCGGTCTTGCCCCGGTTGAGCGCGACGATCTGCCCCTTGCCCGCGGTCAGGCCTTCGCCGTAGATCGAGACGATCTGGCCGTCGATCTGCGCTTGCGGCGCGTGCGGCACGTAGTTGACGAACTGACGCGGCGGCACCGGCGCGAGGCGGTCGCCGGCGCCGATCTCGCGCCGCGCGCTCGTCACCATCAGCGTCGCCGGGATGACCTCGATGCGCCGGTTGCCCAGATCGCGCACCTCGCCCGGCCGCAGGAAGTCGGCCGTGCCGAGGAAGACGGCTTCGTAGCCGAGCACCTCGTTGGTCGTCGGGTCGGTCAGCGGCCGGGGCTCGCGAAAGATGCGGTACTCGGTCTCGTCGCCGAACTTGCCGTCGACCGCGTAGGCCAGGTTGCCGCGCGCGAGCAGCACCTGGTCCTCGGTCGTCGCGACGATGCGCGGCGCGTCGGCGAGCGCGTTCGTCTCGAAGATCACCGCCTCGTTGAGGAACGGCTCGATCAGGTTCATGTTGACCGACGACAACGGGCCGGCGACCGGGCTCGAGCGGACCTGCGGCGACAGCCTGACGACCTCGACGTTCTGGCCGCTGCCGCCGCGCGCCATGCGCAGCCGGGCGCGGTCGCCGTCCTTCTCGAGGTGGAGCACCTGCCCCGGGTAGATCAGGTGCGGGTTGCGGATCTGCTCCAGGTTCATGCCCCACAGTTCGGGCCAGCGCCACGGCTCCTTCAGGTACAGGCCGGAGATGTCCCACAGCGTGTCGCCCTTCTTCACGGTGTAGGTGTCGGGCGCGTTGGGCGCGAGCGCCGACAGCGGCACGCCGGCCTGCGCGACTTCCTTGGCCGTGCTGCGCTGCTGGGGCGTGATCGGAAAGTTCGGTTCGGCAGCCAGCGCGGACGCCGCCGGCAGGCCGAGCGCGGCGGCGCAGAGTGCCGCTTCCAGCAAGGTCGCGCGGACGGGGAAGGCGGGGCGAAGGCTGCGGGTCATGGACTGATGTCTCCGGGCGCCCGCGCCAACTGCGCGCAACGCGATGGGGTTACCGGCGAACGCGCGTGCCGGCAGCGATTCTTCGGCGAAAATGCTCAATCACTTTAATAGATTTTGCCGCCAGGTCCTTGATATCGTAACGAAATCAGGGGGCCTGACCTGTTGCCCCCGTGCAACCCGTCACGCCGCCCGGCCGCGCCGCACCGACATGGCCCGACTCACGATACTTCGCTACCCCGACCCGCGCCTGAACAAGGTCGCGCGCCCGGTCGCCGCCGTCGACCAGCGCATCCGCAGCCTCGTCGACGACATGCTCGAGACGATGCGCGAGGCCGATGGCGTGGGCCTGGCGGCAACCCAGGTCGACGTCCACGAGCGCGTGATCGTGATCGACGTTTCCGAAGCGCGCGACGAACCGCATGTGCTGATCAACCCCGAAATCATCGCCCGCAGCGACGAGATGATGGTCGGCGACGAGGGCTGCCTGTCGGTTCCCGAGGTCTACGACAAGGTCGCGCGCCACGCTCGCGTGACGGTGCGCGCGCTCGACCGCGACGGCCGCTCGCGCGAGTTCGACGCCGACGGCCTGCTCGCGCGCTGCGTGCAGCACGAGATGGACCACCTGCTCGGCAAGGTGTTCGTCGAGTACCTGAGCCCGCTCAAGCGCAACCGCATCCGCACCCGCTTCCTGAAGCAGGCGCGCGA
>JBDHSE010000314.1:0-3467 GCA_039807955.1 Ideonella sp.
TTCAGGGCGGTTAGCTCAGGGGTAGAGCACAGCATTCACACTGCTGGGGTCGCAGGTTCGAAGCCTGCACCGCCCACCAGACAAGGCCCGCGGATCGTGTTGGTTCGCGGGCCTTTTCTCGTTCAGGCGAGCGCCGTCACCGGCCTCGCCGTTTGGTGGGCTGCGGGCAGCGCGACACCATCGAACGAAGCCGCCGCCGCGCTGGACGCAGCACCATCGACGGCAGCCACGAGCCTCGGCGCCGGGCGCGGACGTCTCGGCCGCGGCAGGGCCGTCGCGTCGCCCGCGGCAACGTAGCCGCCGCTCGCAAGCCCCCAGCCATCGGTCGCCTGCGCAAGGCTCGTCGCGATCGCGTGGCGGTCGGCGAGGCGCAGCGTGCACGCGCGCAGCACGATGCGTTCGGCCTGCGCCGAGTCGAGCTGCAACGCGAAGCGCTTCCAGCAGCGCAGCACGAGCGGGTTGCGCCATGCGTCTTCGAGCGTCCAGCGCATCGCCTGCGCGTCGCGCTGCGGGCCGGCCTCGATCATGCGCGGCAGCAGCGCGTTGACGAAGATGTCGAAGTCGCGCCGCACGGTCTTGCCCGGCAGCAACGCGGCGATGCGGCGGGTCCGCGCATTCCAGTCGGGCCGCGCGAACTGCAGCGTGACGATCGCCTGCAGCGCCTGCACCGGGTTGAAGAGCTGCAACCGATTCGGCGGCAAGACGAGCATCGGCAGCGCCGCGGCCTGGGCGTGCGGCAGTTCGGTGACGAACGAGCACAGCACGGCGACGCGCGCCCATTGCGCGGCGGTCAACGCCACGGCGTCGGCAGCGGCGGGCGCCGGCTTGCCCGCTTCGGAGGCTGCTTCGATGCGCCGCATCTGCGCGAGGGCAGATTCGAAATCGGCGTCGCCCTTCGCCGCGTTGGCACGCGTGCTCATGACGACGAGGTTCCCCGCCGCGTAGCCGGCGTCGTTGCGGACGCGGTCGATCGACGCGTCGCTCGGCGTGCACGTCGCCTGCGTCAACGCCTCGCGCGTGATCGGGCAGTGCGCCACGTCGATCTGGCGCAGGTAGTTCGGTGTCACCTGCAGGCCTTCGAAGACGCGGCCGCGGCGCCAGGCGTTGAGCCGCAGTTGCAGCCACTTGCGGGTGTGGCGCGCCGGCGCGAGGGTGCGCAGGCCAAAGCTCGCGCGGCCGGCGTCGAAGCCGTGGCGCAGCGCCGAGCCCGGCAGCAGATGCTCGGCCGGCGGCGTCAGCGCGAAGTGCGCGAAGTCCCAGCCGATCTCGAACGCCGTGTCGGGCTCGAAGGCCGACGATGCAAGGGGAATGTCGAAGTCGAAGGTGGCTTGTCCCATAGTCTGCTCCTGCTGATCGCGCCGCGCACCTTGCGCGGCGGCAGGGCCAGTGTCCGGCTTCACAAGCTCATGGCGTGAGCCTGTGTGGTGGGCTTCAGCGCCGTGCGAGAATGCGGCGCGCCGCCGTGGCTCACGCCATGAGCTTCGTCTTCCGCCATGCCGGGGCCCGATGGACCGCACCGAACGCTTCTACAAGATCGAGCTGCTGATCCGCAACCGCGGCGGCGTGAACTTTCGGACGCTGCTCGACGCGCTCGAGGTGTCGCCCGCGACGCTCAAGCGCGACCTGCAGTACCTGCGCGACCGGCTCGACGCGCCGATCGTCTACGACCGCGCAGGCGACGTCTATCGCTTCGCGGCCGAGTCGCCGGCGCGCGGCGCGTCGCACGAGCTGCCCGGCCTGTGGTTCAGCGAGGCCGAGATCCACGCCTTGCTGACGATGCACCAGTTGATCGCGGGGCTCGACGCCGACGGTGTCCTCGGCCGCCACCTGCAGCCGATGCGCGACAAGCTCGACGCGATGCTCGGCGCCGACGCCGCCGAGGCGCGCCAGATGATGCAGCGCGTGCGCATCGCCGGCGCCGCCGCGCGCCCAGTGCCGAGCCGGCACTTCGAGCGCGTCGGCAGCGCGCTGCTCGGGCGCCGGCGCATCCGCATGCGCTACCTGACGCGCAGCCGGGGCCAGACTTCGGAGCGCGAGGTCTCGCCGCTGCGCCTCGTCCACTACCGCAGCACGTGGTATCTCGACGCCTGGTGCCACCGGAGCGACGCGCTGCGCCGCTTCGCGCTCGACGCGATCGAGGAGGCGCAGGTCCTCGCGCAGCCGGCGAAAGCGGTCGCGATGAAGACGGTCGAGGCCGAGTTCGACGGCGCCTACGGCATCTTCAGCGGCAAGGCGGCGCGCTGGGCGACGCTCGTCTTCGACGCCGGCGTCGCGCCGTGGGTCTCGAAGGAGATCTGGCACGCCGACCAGCGCGCGCGCTGGCTCGACGACGGCCGCTACGAACTGCGGCTGCCGTACGCCGACGACACCGAACTTCTGATGGACGTGCTGCGCCACGGCGAGCATGTCGAGGTCGTCGCGCCGGGCGCGCTGCGCGCTGCGGTCGGCGCGCGGCTCGCGCGCGCCGCGGCGCGCTACGCGGCCTGAACATGGACAACATCGACGCGGTCGTCATCGGTGCCGGCGTCGTCGGCCTTGCCGTCGGACGCGCGCTCGCGCAGCGCGGGCTCGAGACGATCGTCGCCGAGCGCGAGGATGCGATCGGCACCGGCATCAGCTCGCGCAACAGCGAGGTGATCCATGCCGGGCTCTACTACGCTGCCGGTTCGCTCAAGGCGAGGTTGTGCGTCGCCGGGCGCTCGCTGCTGTACGACTACTGCGCGTCGCACGGCGTCGCGCACCGCCGCTGCGGCAAGCTCGTTGTCGCGACGTCGATCGAACAGGTCGCCGGTTTGCGGGCGCTCGCGAAGCGCGCGGCCGCGAATGGCGTCGACGATCTCGCGCTGCTGAGTGCTGCCGAGGCGACCGCGCTCGAACCCGAGTTGCGGTGCGATGCGGCGCTGCTGTCGCCATCGAGCGGCATCGTCGACAGCCACGGCCTGATGCTCGCGCTGCAGGGCGACCTCGATCGCGCGGGCGGTGCCGTCGTGCTGCGCTCACCGGTCGAGCGCGTCCGATGCGCTGCGGACGGCCACGACGTCGAGGTCGGCGGCGCCGAGCCGACGACGCTGCGTGCGCGCTTTGTCGTCAACGCCGCCGGGCTATACGCGCCGGCGCTCGCGGCGCGCTTCGAAGGTCTCGCCGCGCAGCACGTGCCGCGCGCGCATTTCAGCAAGGGCAGCTACTACGCGCTCGCCGGCCGCACGCCGTTTCGCCGCCTCGTCTATCCGATGCCGCAGGACGCCTGGCTCGGCGTGCACCTGACGCTCGACCTCGCGGGCGCGGCGCGCTTCGGCCCCGACGCGCAATGGCTCGATGTGGCGAGCGCCGACGCGATCGACTACCGCGTCGATCCGGCGCGCGCCGATGGCTTCTACGCCGACGTGCGCCGCTACTGGCCAGGGCTGCCCGACGGCGCGCTGCAGCCGGCGTACAGCGGCGTGCGACCGAAGATCCACGGCCCCGGC
>JBDHSE010000315.1:0-3465 GCA_039807955.1 Ideonella sp.
CTGCCGCACAGCCGCACCGTGGAGGTGGAGGCGTTCTGCTCGTGGTCGGCGTGCAGGATGAAGATGCGGTCGATCGCGCGCACCAGCACGTCGTTGGGCACGTAGTCCTCGCACGGCGTCGCGAACATCATGCGCATGAAGTTGCTCGCGTAGGACAGGTCGTTGCGCGGGTAGATGTAGGGCTGGCCGTTGGTGTACTTGTAGGTCATCGCGACCAGCGTCGGCATCTTCGCGATGAGGCGGATCGCCGAGATCTCGCGGTGGCGCGGATTCGTGATGTCGGTGCTGTCGTGATAGAAGGCCGACAGCGCGCCGACGAGGCCGGTCATGATCGCCATCGGATGGGCGTCGCGCCGGAAGCCCCGCATGAAGAACTGCATCTGCTCGTGGACCATCGTGTGCTTCGTCACGAGCGCGTCGAACGCGGCGTTCTGCTCGGCGTTGGGAAGTTCACCGTTGAGCAGCAGGTAGCAGGTCTCGAGGTAGTCGCACTTCTCGGCGAGCTGCTCGATCGGATAGCCGCGGTACTGCAGCTCGCCCTTGTCGCCGTCGATGTAGGTGATCGCCGAGTCGCAGGCGGCGGTCGACATGAAGCCGGGGTCGTAGGTGAACTTGCCGGTCTGGCCGTAGAGCTTGCGGATGTCGATCACGTCCGGGCCCATCGAGCCCTTGTAGATCGGCAGGTCCATGCTCGGGCTGCCGTCCGAGAACGAGAGGGTGGCTTTGAGGTCGGATGAGATCATGAGACTTCCTCGGCTGTTGCCTTTGGGCCCCCGCACGGGAGGCGGTTAATCGTAGACGTTCAGGGCGCGGCCTGCCTGGGCGTGCGCATCATCGACAGCACTTCGACCACCTCGGGGCGCGCCAGTTCGCCCTGCGGCTCGCTGCGCGCGAGCAGCAGGTCGAGCAAATCGTTATCGGCCAGATCCATCAGCGTCTCCAGTCCTCGCGCCTGCGACGCGGTCAGCGTCGCCTCGTGGCGGGCGAAGAAGCGCTCGACGAAGAGGTCGTTCTCGAGCAGCCCGCGCCGGCAGCGCCAGCGCAGCCGGCTCAGCACCCGCGCATCGAGGGCAGTCTGCGCTGTCTGGCTTGCACCGGGCTGAACGGGCATCGGCGTCAGATGGCGCGGCGCACCATCATCTCCTTGATCTTGCTGATCGCGCCGGCCGGCTTCAGGCCCTTGGGGCAGACGTCGACGCAGTTGAGGATGCTGCGGCAGCGAAACACGCGGTACGGGTCTTCCAGGTTGTCGAGCCGCTCCTCGGTGCCGAGGTCGCGGCTGTCGGCGAGGAAGCGGTAGGCCTGCAGCAGGCCGGCCGGGCCGACGAACTTGTCCGGGTTCCACCAGTAGCTCGGGCACGCCGTCGAGCAGCAGGCGCACAGGATGCACTCGTACAGCCCGTTGAGCTCGTCGCGCTCCTCGGGCGACTGCAGGCGCTCCTTCTCGGGCGGCGCCAGGTCGTTGATCAGGTAGGGCTTGATCGATTCGTACTGGGTGAAGAACTGCGTCATGTCGACGATCAGGTCGCGCACGACGGGCAGCCCCGGCAGCGGTTTCAGGATGATCGTCTCGGGCAGCGTGCGCATGTTCGTCAGGCACGCCAGCCCGTTCTTGCCGTTGATGTTCATCGCGTCCGACCCGCACACGCCTTCGCGGCACGAGCGGCGAAACGACAGCGTCGGATCGGCCGCCTTGAGCTTGAGCAGCGCGTCGAGCAGCATGCGCTCGCTGCCGTCGAGCTCGACCTGCAGCGACTGCATCGTCGGCTTGGCGTCCTTCTCGGGGTCGTAACGGTAGATCTGAAAGCTGCGCTTCGTCATGTCGGGCTGCCTGGTTCTCGGATCGGGCGGATGTCTTGCGGCCGGCGCGTCAGAAGGTGCGCACCTTGGGCGGGATGCTGTCGACCGTCAGCGGCTGCATGCGCACCGGCTTGTACTCGAGGCGGTCGCCTTCGCTGTACCACAGGGTGTGCTTGAGCCAGTCGACGTCGTTGCGGCCGAGCGGATGGTCGGGGTCGTCGGCCGGGCGTTCGTACTCGAGGACGGTGTGCGCGCCGCGGCATTCGTGGCGCGCCGCGGCCGACGCCATCGTCGCGCGCGCGACCTCGATCAGGTTCTCGACCTCGAGCGCCTCGACGCGCGCGGTGTTGAAGATCTTCGACTTGTCCTTCAGTCCGATCGCCTTCACGCGCTCGGCGAGCGCCGCGACCTGGTGCACGCCCTCGTCCATCAGCGCCTGGGTGCGAAACACGCCGGCGTGGTGCTGCATCGACGCCCGCAGGTCGTTGGCGACGTCCTGCGCGTACTCGCCCGCAGCGCTCGAATCGAGCCGCGCGAGGCGCTCGAGCGAGCCGTCGGCGGCGTTGGCCGGCAGCGGCTTGTGCTCGCGGTTCTTGTGGCTGACCTCGATGATGTGGCGGGCCGCGGCGCGGCCGAAGACGAGCAGGTCGAGCAGCGAGTTGGTGCCCAGGCGGTTGCCGCCGTGCACGCTGACGCACGAGCATTCGCCGACCGCGTACAGGCCGTGCACCGGCGTCAGCGGGTCGCCGCCACGAGGGATCACGACCTGGCCGTGCATGTTGGTCGGCACGCCGCCCATCTGGTAGTGCAGCGTCGGCACGACCGGGATCGGCTCCTTCGTGATGTCGACGTTGGCGAAGTTGTGGCCGATCTCGAACACGCTCGGCAGCCGCTTCATGATCGTGTCACGGCCGAGGTGCGACATGTCGAGCAAGACGTAGTCCTTGTTCGGGCCGCAGCCGCGCCCTTCCTTGATCTCCTGGTCCATCGAGCGCGAGACGAAGTCGCGCGGCGCGAGGTCCTTCAGCGTCGGCGCGTAGCGCTCCATGAAGCGCTCGCCGTCGCTGTTGCGCAGGATCGCGCCCTCGCCGCGGCAGCCTTCGGTCAGCAGCACGCCGGCGCCGGCGACGCCGGTCGGGTGGAACTGCCAGAACTCCATGTCCTGCAGCGGCAACCCGGCGCGCGCCGCCATGCCGAGGCCGTCGCCGGTGTTGATGTAGGCGTTCGTGCTCGCGGCGTAGATGCGGCCGGCGCCGCCGGTCGCGAGCAGCGTCGTCTTGGCTTCCAGGATGTAGACCTCGCCGGTCTCCATCTCGAGCGCGGTGACACCGAGCACGTCGCCTTCGGCGTCGCGGATCAGGTCGAGCGCCATCCACTCGACGAAGAAGGTGGTGCGCGCCTTGACATTCTGCTGGTACAGCGTGTGCAGCATCGCGTGGCCGGTGCGGTCGGCCGCGGCGCAGGCGCGCTGCACCGGCTTTTCGCCGTAGTTGGCGGTGTGGCCGCCGAACGGGCGCTGGTAGATCGTGCCGTCGGCGTTGCGGTCGAACGGCATGCCGGCGTGTTCCAGCTCGTAGACGACGTTCGGCGCCTCGCGGCACATGAACTCGATCGCGTCCTGGTCGCCGAGCCAGTCGCCGCCCTTGACGGTGTCGTAGAAGTGGT
>JBDHSE010000316.1:0-3460 GCA_039807955.1 Ideonella sp.
GGCGCCGCCGAGGCGCTGGCGAAGGAACTTGCCGACGGCCCGACCTTCGGCCACGCGATGACGAAGACGATGCTGTGGCAGGAGTGGAACTCGGGTCTCGGCGAGTGCATCGAGGCCGAGGCGCAGGCGCAGGCGATCTGCATGCAGACGAAGGACTTCGAGCGCGCCTACCACGCGTTCGCGGCGAAGCAAAAGCCCGTCTTCGAAGGCGACTGATGGCGGCGGCCGTGGTTCAATCGCGCCATGACTGATCGAACCTACCTCGCCTGGCCGTTCTTCGACGACGGCCACCGCGCGCTTGCCGATGAGCTCGAATCGTGGGCGGCCGACAAGCTGCCCGCGCTGATCGAGCACGACGAGGCGAGCCTCGACAGCGTCTACGCCTGCGTCGGCCAGCTGGTGCGCGAGCTTGGGCGCGCCGGGCTGCTGCGGGTCTGCGTCCCCGGCGCGTACGGCAGCGCGGGCGCGCAGGCGCGCGAAGGCATCGACGTGCGCAGCCTCGCGCTTGCGCGCGAGACGCTCGGCCGGGCGTCGGGCCTTGCCGATTTCGCGCTCGCGATGCAGGGCCTGGGCAGCGCGCCGGTCAGCCTGTTCGGCAACGACGCGCAAAAGGCTGCGCTGCTGCCGGGCGTCGCACGCGGCGAGCTGATCGCGGCGTTCGCGCTGTCCGAACCCGACGCCGGCTCCGACGTCGCGGCGATGAGCACCAAGGCGCGCCGCGACGGCGACGGCTTCGTGCTCGACGGCGTGAAGACGTGGATCTCCAACGGCGGCCTCGCCGACCGCTACGTCGTTTTCGCGCGCACCGGCGACGAGCCGCGCGGCTCGAAGGGCATCTCGGCCTTCCTCGTCGACGCCGACACGCCGGGGCTCGACGCGAGCGAGCGCATCCCGGTCATCTCGCCGCATCCGCTGGCGACGGTGCGCTTCACGAACTGCCGCGTCGCGGCCGATCGCCTGATCGGCCAGGAGGGCAAGGGCTTCGCGATCGCGATGGGCACGCTCGACCTCTTTCGCACCAGCGTCGGTGCCGCCGCGCTCGGCTTCGCGCGGCGCGCGCTCGACGAGGCGACGAGCTGGGCGCTGAAGCGCAAGATGTTCGGCCAGCTGCTGGCCGACTTCCAGCTCACGCAGGCGAGCCTCGGCAAGATGGCGACCGCGATCGACGCCTCGGCGCTGATGGTGTATCGCAGCGCGTGGACGCGCGACGTGCAGGGCACGCGCGTGACGCGCGAGGCGTCGATGGCGAAGATGTACGCGACCGAGGCGGCGCAGCAGGTGATCGACGCCGCGGTGCAGTTGCACGGCGGGCTGGGCGTCGTCCACGGCATGACCGTCGAGCGCCTGTACCGCGAGGTGCGCGCCCTTCGCATCTACGAAGGCGCGACCGAGGTGCTGCAGCTCATCATCGGCGGCAGGCACCTCGAGGCCGCGCGAGCGGCTGCGGCTTGAAGCACGGCGCGGCTCGGTGCCGTCGGCGCCGGCCGCCGCGCCGCGCGCCGTTCTGACGCCGACGCACGCGATGGCCAGGACCTGGCAGGAAGCAGGCGCCACCCACATCGACGTGCGCGGCCTGTCGGCGCCGCAGCCGATGGTGACGATATTGCGGCTGCTGCAGGCGGCCGGCGAAGGTGAGGTGTTCGTCGCCCACCTCGACCGCGACCCGCAATTCCTCTACCCCGAACTCGCCGAACGCGGCTGGCAAGCCGAGCCGGTGGCGGGCAGCGAGGGCGAGGTCTGCCTGCGGCTTTCTCGCGGCAAGTGAGGCGCGCGGCGTGACGCGCACGCAAAGCCGCACGAAACCGCCGCCCGCCGCCTTCCTCGGCGGTGCCAAGGGGCGGCTGCTGCCGGCGTCGATTCCGCTGCGTTTCTTCGGCGCGGCGACGGTGTTTCATCTGTTCGCCTGGCTCGCGCTCGCTGCCGGCGCGGCGCACTGGACGCAGTTCGGCGGCGGCCTCGGCTGGCCGCTCGCGGCGCTGCATCTGGTCACGCTCGGCGTGCTCGCGATGACGGCGATCGGCGCCGGCGCGCAACTGCTGCCGGTCGCGACGCGGCGCCCGGCGCCGGGCCATCATCTGCTGGCCGCGATCTGGTGGATCTTCACGCCGGGCGTCGCGCTGCTCGCGCTCGGCATGGGGCTCGCGATTCCCGCCTTGCTCGCGATCGGCGCGGTGGCGGTCGCGTCGACGCTCGCCGCATGGGGCGTGCTGATGGTCGGCAACCTGCGCGGCGCGCGCGGCATGCCGGGCGTCGTCGCCCACGGCTGGTCGGCGATGGCCTCGCTCGCCGTCGTCCTCGTCTCGGCGCTCGCGCTGGCCGCGACCTGGCTCGGCTGGCCGGCGCCGTCGCGCGAGACGGTGCTCGGCCTGCACATCGTCTTTGCGCCGTTCGGCTTCATGGGGCTGCTCGCGTTCGGCCTGTCGTACATCCTGGTGCCGATGTTCGCGCTGGCCGATGCGCCGCCGGATCGCAGTCAGCTCGTTTCGTGCGCGTTCGCGGTGTCCGCGATCGTCCTTGCCGCGCTCGCCGTGCCCGGCATCCTGCCCGAAGCGTTGGCGCAGGCCGCGCCGCAGGCGCCTGTCGTGCTGCGCGTGGCTGCGCTCGCGATCGGTGCGGCGGCCGTGGGGTTGCACCTGCGGATGATGCTCACCGCGCTGCGCAGCGGGCTGCGCCCCGAACTCGGCCAGTCGTTCGTGCTTGTTCGCATCGCCTGGGGCGGCCTCGCCGCAAGCCTCGCGGTCGGTGCGGCGATCGCGCTTGGCGCGCCGCTGCCGCGATTGCCGCTGCTGTTTGGCCTGCTCGTCGTCGGCGTCTGGCTGATGAGCTTCCTGTTCGGCATCCTGCAGCGCATCCTGCCGTTCCTCGCGTCGATGCACGGCGCGACGGGCCGGCGCGCGCGAACGCCGTCGGCGCTGACGCACGCCGGGGCGTTGCGCGTGCACTTCTACTGCCACCTTTCGGCGCTGGCGCTGCTCGCGCTCGCGATCGTGCTCGACAGCGCCTGGCTCACGCTCGCCGCCGCCGTCGCCGGCAGTGTCGGCGCGGTCGCGTTCGGCGTCTTCTTCGCCGTCCTGCTGCGGCGCATGGGCGCGCCGCCGGCGCGTTGAGTTGGATCAAGCGCTGCAAGGCAACTCGCATGCCTAATGCGAGACGGACATCACGATGACGAGGAAGCCATGAGCTTTTCGCGCCAGGTCAGCCGCACGCTCGACGAAGAGCACCGCAACAACCTCGAGCTGCTCGGCAAGGTCGAGCAGGCGCTGGCCCGCGCGACGAAGCCCGACGCCGGCCTCGGCGGCCTGCTGCGCCAGTTCGCGCAGGCGCTCGACCACGACATCGACCGCCACTTCCGCTTCGAGGAGGAGTCGCTCTTCCCGAAGATGGAGGAAGCCGGCGACGGCGACATGGCGGCGCTGCTGATCGAGGAGCACGAGACGATCCGCGAGGTCGCCGCCGAACT
>JBDHSE010000317.1:0-3457 GCA_039807955.1 Ideonella sp.
CGATCGGCGATCGCGCGCGCCAGCAGCGGTTCGGCCATCATCTGCTGCCAGTACAGCAGCAGGTCGTCGTAGTCGAGCACATGCTGGCCGGCCTTGCTCTGCGCGTAGGCGCGAAACAAGCGGGCGAGTTCCTGCTCCCACGCCGCGCACCACGGAAAGTGGCGCTGCAGGACCTCGGCGAGCGGCGCCTGGCTGTTCACGGCGCGCGAGTAGATCGAAAGGCACGTCGCCTTCTGCGGGAAGCGCTGCCTCGTCGCGGCGAGGCCGTGCTCCTGGCGCAGCCAGCCGAGCTGATCCTCGGCGTCGGCGCGGTCGAGGAGGGTGAACGATTCGGGCAGTGCGATCGAAGCCGCATGCTCGCGCAGCAACCGCGCGCCGATCGCGTGGAAGGTGCCGGCCCAGCGCAGCACGGGAGGCGCGGTCGCCGGTGCAAGGCCGAGCGCGCGGTGCAACAAGAGGCCGGCGCGGCGCGCCATGTCGTGCGCCGCGCGGCGCGAGAACGTCAACAGCATCAGGCGCTGCGGGTCGGCACCGGCCAGCACGAGCCGCGCCGCGCGCGACGCAAGCGTCATCGTCTTGCCCGACCCGGCGCCGGCAATGACGAGCAACGCCCGCGCGTCGCCGTCGCCGATGCCGTGCTCGACGGCTTCGCGCTGAGCGTCGTTGAGCGTCGCGAAAACGTCGTCGCGCCGGGTGGTTGCGGGCCGCGTGCCAAGGCTTTGCATCGAGAGGTCGCTGATATGCACGGCGGGAGATCCGGAGTCTGACTGTACAGACCTACATGTGGTTGTTGGCGACACGTAGCGTCCGGCTGTGGTAGCCGCTTCGACAGGCGCGCGGCCAGAAGCTTGACCGCGAGCAACGTTGTAGCTATATTCAGCTCCGAAATTGGAGCTGACTATGGAAACGATTCTTGCCGATGTCGCAGTGAGCATGTCCGAGTTCAAGAAGAACCCGGCGGCCGTGCTCAGGGAGGCGAATCATCGTCCGGTCGCGGTGCTCAACCACAACCGCGCCGCGTTCTACATGATCGAACCGCGCCTTTTCGAGGCGATGATGGACGAGCTTGCCGACCGCGACCTCTATCGCAAGGCGGCCAGTCGCCTCGCCGAGAAGTCGCGTGCGATCGAGGTCGACATTGACGACCTCTGACCGCGGCAAGGCGAAGCACAAGTACAGGCTTCGCTTCATGCCGGAGGCGTTGGACGAGTGGCACCGGCTCGATGGCTCGGTCAAGGCCAATCTCAAGAAGCTCCTCGCCAAGCGCCTCGACAACCCACATGTACCGAGCGGCGAACTGCATGGTCCGCTCGCTGGCTGCTACAAAGTCAAGCTGCGCCAGCAGGGCGCGCGGCTGGTGTACTGCGTCGAGGACGACCATCTCCTCGTCACGGTGCTTGCCGTGAACAGGCGCGAGGACGGGGTTGTTTACCAGTCGGCCGTTGGGCGCTTGCTGGCGGCAGCGGCGCCGGCTTCGAAGACGCCGCGCGCCAAGCCCGGGAAGTAGCCGGGAGTCGGTGGCCGGGGGTGGCTCACCCGGTGCGAACCGCGCGCCGCCTGCGGGTGCGCGCCAATTGCCGCGTGCCACCGGCTTCGGGCATCATCAACGCGCGCGCCGCGGCCGTGGCGCCGATCCGGTCCCAACCCACAAGGTCAAGCCATGAAGATCAGAACTGCCACCGCAGCCGCCGCGTTGATGCTTGCCACTGGCGCGTTCGCCGCCTTGCCCGACTATGTGTTCGTCGACAAGTCGGCCGAGACGCTGATCGACGCCGCCACCGCGCGCTCGATGTTCGTCGAAGCCGAGACGATGCGGCTCGCCAAGCTCTACCCGCCGTCGACCTGGGGCTTCGCGACGCAGGTCTCGGGCGGCATCACCTCCGACACGACGTGTGTCGTCACCGCGCGCGTGATGCTGCTGCCGCGCAACAACCCGCGCCCGTCGAAGACGCTGCTCTTCAAGCCCGAGCAGATGGCGACCGCGTTCGGCGCCAAGGCGCAGGCGACCGAGACGCAGTGCCGCGACCTCGCGAAGGCCAAGCTGCGCGAGGCGATCGACGCGCTGACGAGCGCGCTCGCGCCGCGCTGACCACGTCCGCGCCGCGGGCCGGCTTGGCGCGCGCGGAACTTTTCCGCGCGACGCGTGTTCGTACGGGTTTTCACCAACACGCTTTGCCGCTTGGGTCTGCCGGACCCGACCGGAGCGCCGAATGAGCGGCGCTGCGATCCACCGACTCTCCTGCGGGCTCACCGAAGCGTGACCGTAGGAGGGTTCGGACATGTTGACGAGATCCTTGCTGCTCGGCGCCGCGCTCGGCGCGCTGACCGCGGCCCCCGCATTCGCAGCCTGCACGACGACGGTCGGCGCCGTGATGTCGCTCACCGGCTCGCTCGGCGTCCTCGGCCAGAAGATCGCCCAGGGTTCGCAGCTCGCAGTCGCCGACCTGAACGCGGCCGGTGGCGCGAACGGTTGTGAACTCAAGCTCGCGCTGCTCGACGACCAGACGAGCCCGACGGTCGGCGTCGATGCGGCGAAGAAGCTGGTCGACATCCAGCACGTGCCGGCGATCGTCGGTGCGCTGTCGAGCGGCGTCAGCGCCGCGATCCTGACGGCGGTGACGGCGCCGGGCCATGTGGTGCAGATCTCGCCGGCGTCGACGTCGCCGACCTTCACCCAGCTCGCGATCGACGGCAAGACCGGCGGCTACTGGTTCCGCACCACGCCGTCGGACGCGCTGCAGGGCGTCGCGATGGCCAAGGTCGCGCGCGACGCGGGCTACAAGAAGGTCGCCGTGCTGTACCTGAACAACGCCTACGGCCAGGGCCTGAACAAGGAGTTCAGCGATGCCTTCACCGGGCAGGGCGGCGCCATCACGCAAAGCGTCGTCTACAACCCGAGCCAGCCTTCGTACCGCTCGGAGGTCGGCAAGGCGCTCACGCCAACGCCCGACGCGCTGTTCCTGATCGGCTACCCGGGCGACGGCACGACGATCGCGCGCGAGTGGATCGCCGCCGGCGGGCCGCAGAAGTTCCTGCTGCCCGACGGGCTGCAGTCGCAGGATTTCGTCAACGACGTCGGCGCCCAGTACATGAAGGACGTGCACGGTACGGCGCCGGGTTCGCAGACGACGCCGTCGCTCGCGACCTTCCAGCAGGAGTACCAGGCCAAGTTCGGCGCGCTGCCGACGCAGGCCTACATTCCGAACGCGTACGACGCGACGGTGCTGATCGGCCTCGCGATGGAGCAATCGAAGAGCAACAAGGCCGACGCCATCCGCGACAGCATCCGCAAGGTCACCGACCCGTCGGGCGAGAAGGTCTACGCCGGTGCCGCCGAGCTGAAGAAGGCGGCCAAGCTGCTCGCGGCGGGCAAGACGATCCAGTACGTCGGCGCGACCGGCCCGCTGCAGTTCGACAAGAACGGCGACATCTTCGCGCCGATGGTCGTCTGGGGCGT
>JBDHSE010000318.1:0-3431 GCA_039807955.1 Ideonella sp.
CGGCTGACGATGGATGTCGTCGTCCCCGGCGGCGTCGGCGTCGATCCCGATGCCAAGGCGCTCGACGCGCTGCGCACCCAATGCGACGCGATCGAGGCCGAGCTGCAAACGCTGCGCCGGATCTACGACGATCACGCCGGTCTGCAGGACCGCTTCATCGGCACCGGCATCGCGACGCCCGAACTCGCACGGCGCCTGGGCCTCGCCGGCCTCGCCGGCCGCGCCAGCGGCCAGCCGGCCGACCTGCGCTGCGACCACCCCTGGCCGCCGTACGACACGCTGGCCGTGCGGCGCGCGACGCAGCAATCGGGCGACGTCGCGGCGCGCGTCGCGCTGCGCTTCGACGAGACGATCGAGTCGCTGCGCCTGATCCGCGCGCTGTGCGCTTCGATGCCGGGCGGCGCGGCGCGCGTCGACGTCGCGCTGCCGGCGCAGCCCGCATTCGGCGCCGGCTGGGTCGAAGGCTGGCGCGGCGAGGTCTTCGTCGCGCTCGAACTCGACGCGAACGCGCGCATCCGCCGCTGCCACTGCCACGACGTGTCGTGGCAGAACTGGCCGGTCGTGATGCACGCGGCGGTCGGCAACATCGTCGCCGACTTTCCGCTCATCAACAAATCGTTCAACCTCGCCTATTCAGGCCACGACCTGTGAGCCTAGATTCGGCAGTTGACCGCTACTCACCGCTGGCTACATCGCATGAACACTGACAATTGCGCTCACGACCGCTTTCACCGCTTGGGTGAGAGCGCTACGCACCCGATCGAGCCGCGCTGCGACGCGCTGGCGGCGTTGCTCCTCCTCGCGGGCACGAGCCGCCCGCAGCGTCGTCGTGCCTTGCCAACTCGCCGCATCGCAGCCCGCTCGGGCGCGTCCAACTGCCGAATCTAGTCTGATGTGGAAGACGCTGCGCCAGATCGCCCGCGTCGGCATCGCGACCGAAGCGCGGCCCGATGTCGCGCCGCCGGCGCCTGACGGCGCGCCGGCCGACACGCCCGAGCGCATCCAGCGCGAACTGCTCGCGATCCTCGGCCGGGCGCTGGCGATCCGGCAGGTCGATGCCGGTTCGTGCAACGGCTGCGAACTGGAGATCCAGGCGCTGCACAACCCCTACTACAACCTCGAGGGCCTGGGCATCCGCTTCGTCGCGAGCCCGCGCCACGCCGACATGCTGCTCGTCACCGGCCCCGTCTCGCGCCACATGGCGACGGCGCTGCGCCGCACCTACGACGCGACGCCCGAGCCGCGGCTCGTCGTCGCGGTCGGCGCCTGCGCGATCGACGGCGGCATCTTCGGTGCCGAGACCTACGCGAGCCTCGGCCGCGTCGCCAATCTGATCCCGGTCGATGTCGTCGTGCCGGGCTGCCCGCCGCCGCCGGTCGAGATCCTGCGCGGGATCCTGACGGCGGTGCGCACGAAGGCTCAGTAAGTCTCGAGGTGCAGCCGCCCCTCGGCCTTGAGCGTCGGGCCGATCGTATCCCACGCCAAGCCGGCCTGCTTGGCGGTGTCGCGCAGGGCGAGGACGACGCCCTCTTCCATGCTCTTCAGGCCGCAGACGTAGAAGTGGCTGTTCGGGTCCTTCAGCAGTTCGCCGAGGTCGGCGGCGCGCTCGCGCATCAGGTCCTGCACGTAGCGCTTGGGTTGGCCCTCGATGCGCGAGAACGCGAGGTTGATGTCGATGAAGTCCTTCGGCAGGTTCTGCAGCGGGCCGAAGTACGGCAGCTCTTCCTTCGTTCGCGCACCGAAGAACAGCATCAGCTTGCCGGGCTCGAACTTGCCGCTTGCGCGCAGGCGGCGACGCCATTCGGTCATCGCGCGCATCGGCGCGCTGCCGGTGCCGGTGCAGATCATCACGATGTGGCTGCGCGGGTGGTTGGGCATCAGGAAGCTCTGGCCGAACGGGCCGATGACCTGCACCTTGTCGCCGACCTTGAGGTCGCACAGATAGTTCGACGCCACGCCGCGCACCGGGCGGCCCTGGTAGTCCTCGAGGACGCGCTTGACGGTGAGCGAGACGTTGTTGTAGCCAGGTCGCTCGCCGTTGCGCGGGCTCGCGATCGAGTACTGGCGCGCGTGGTGCGCCCGGCCTTCGCTGTCGGTGCCGGGCGGAATGATTCCGAGCGACTGGCCCTCGAGCACCGGAAACGGCATCGAGCCGAAGTCGAGCACGATGTGATGCGTGTCGTAGTCGCGCCCGACCTCGGTGACGCGCAGGTTGCCGACGACGGTGGCCGTCGTCGGGTTCTTGTGGCCGTGGATGTTCGCGTAGGCGTGCGCCGCCGACCACGGCGGCAGCACCGCGTTGTAGGCGCCCGAGTCGAACTTCTCCTCGCCGCTCACCGCCGCCGGCAGCACGACCGGCGCCGGCTCGGCGGGCTTGGCGTCCTTCGCGACGCCCGCCTCGGCGAGTTCGGCCGCGGTCAGCGGCTCCGGCAGTTCGTCCCACGAGTACTGTTCCTTGATGCTGTAGGCCTTGGCCTTGGGCATCGTGAACCAGTTGTCGATCGCTCCCGTCGGGCACTGCGGAACGCACGCCATGCAGTGTTCGCAGATGTCGACGTTGACGACGTAGTTGCGATCGTCGTGCGTGATCGCATTGACCGTGCAGCTCTCCTCGCAGGTGTTGCAGCGAATGCAGCTCTGGGGGTCGATCAGGTGCTGCTTGATGACGACGGCGTCGGATGCGCCCATGGGTGGATCTCCGGTGGTTGCGAAAGCGAGGCTCGATCGGACGAGCACCGCAAGCCCGGCCATGCCGGGCTCCCGGCGCCGTCGCGTCGAGGCGCAGCGGCGCGGCCGCTGCGGGTCAGATCAGTTGAAGCGAACGTACTCGAAATCCACCGGCTGACGGTTGATGCCCATCATGGGCGGCGCGATCCAGTTGGCGAACTTGCCCGGCTCGACGACGCGGCCCATCAGCCCGGCGACGAAGGCGCGGTCGCTCGCCGACGGCAGCCACTTGTCGACGTTGGCCTTCCATTCGGCTTCGGTGACGACCTTGCCGTCGGGCGAGACCTTGACGCCGGCGAGCGCGCCGATGTTGCGGTGGAACGCCTTGTGCGGCACCTGCAGCCTGAACGGAATGCCTGCCTTCTCGATGATCTTGTTCCAGCGGTCGACGCCGCGGATCGAGTCGACGATGTAGTCGTCGCGCAGCACCTCGTTGAGCGCGTTGAGCATCGGCACTTCCTTCTCGACGACCTGCCCGCCCTGAACCTCGAGCACCTTGTAGGTCGAGCCCTTGAGGATGTGGTCGTCGGTGCGCTTGCCTTCCTCGAAGCGGCCCTTCAGCCCGGTGCTGTAGAAGATCGCGGCGTTGCTCGACTGGTCGGCGCCGAACAGGTCGATCGTCACCGAGAAGTGGAAGTTCAGGTAGCGCTGGATCGTCGGCAGGTCGATCACGCCGGCCGCGCGCAGCTTGGCCGGGTCGTCGG
>JBDHSE010000319.1:0-3431 GCA_039807955.1 Ideonella sp.
GCATCGCTCTCGACCACATGGCCTACCTCGGCTCGACGCGCGAGGCGATCGGCTTCGAGAAGGCCGGCATCATGCGCGCCGGCCGCCCGGCGGTCGTCAGCGACCCGCTGCCGCCGCAAAGCGTGATCGATCATGCGGCAGCGATCGGTGCCGACCTGCGGCTTTCGGGGCGCGACTTCCGCTTCGACGGCGACCGCCAGCAGTGGAACTGGCAGGGCCGCGAGCGCCGCTACACCGGACTTGCGCACCCGGTGCTGCGCGGCGCGAACCAGTTGCTCAACGCGGCCGGCGTGCTCGCCGTCTTCGAGGCGCTGCGCGATCGGCTGCCGATCACGGCGCAGGCGATCCGCGTCGGGTTGGCGCGGATCGACCTGCCCGGCCGCTTCCAGATCGTCCCCGGGCAGCCGGCGCTGGTGCTCGACGTCGCGCACAACCCGCATGCCGTGGCGGCGCTCGCGCAAAACCTCGACCAGATGGGCTTCTATCCTCGAACCCACGCCGTGTTTGGCGCGATGCAGGACAAGGACGTCGCCGCGATGCTGTGCCGCATCGCGCCGGCGGTCGATGGCTGGCACTTCACCGATCTGCCGACGCCGCGCGCGATGAGTGCGGACGACCTGCTGGCGCTGCACGCCGCGCTCGTCAGCGAGGGCCGATGTCGGGCCACGGCGAGCGCCGTGCGCCACGCTTCGCCTGCCGCAGCGCTGCGCGGCGCGCTCGCCGCGGCGAACCCGGCTGATAGAATCGTCGCCTTCGGCTCGTTCTTCACCGTCGGCGGTGTGATCGAGGAATTGCAGGCCGCGCGGTCCGCCAGGAACCCCGCCTGATCCTGCGGGATTGCGGTCGAACCGAATGGCCGGTGCACCGGCCGGCGCGGATCTCACGAGTTCGATTCACCGTCCCTTGCGAGTCTTTCCCGGTCCGCGGATCGCCATCGTTTTGCCGTCTCCTTTGCGCCGCTCCTGATGGACCTGCTGTCCGCGTTCAAACGCAAGAAACCCATCGCACCCGATGCGGGCGACAGCGTCCAGTTGGCGCGCACCCGCGCCCGACAGCGCTTGATCGGCGCGGCGGTGCTGGTGGTCGCCGGCATCATCGGCTTCCCGCTTCTCTTCGAGACCGAACCGCGGCCGCTGCCCGTCGACCTGCCGATCGAGATTCCGGCCAAGGAAGGCGCCGCGCCGCTGACGCTGCCCCCGCCGGCGTCGTCCGTCGCAAAGGCCGAGCCGAAGCCCGCACCCAAGCCGGCACCGGCGGCTGAAGACGTGATCGACGAGACCGCGGCCGACGCCGGGCGCGAGGTCAAGCGCGACGCGGCGAGCGCGCCTGCGGCGGCCGAGGAGCCGGCTTCGAAGGCCATCGCCGCGGCCGAAGAGGCGCCGAAGAAGCAGGCCAGCGCGCCTCCCAGGAACGACACCGGTGTCAGCGCCGCAGCGGCCGATGCGGCGCGCGCGAAGGCCTTGCTCGAAGGCAAGCCGGTCGCCTCGAGCGACGCACCGGCTTCGGTGCCCGGCGCGCCGCGATTCGTCGTCCAGGTCGGCGCGTTCACCGATCCGGCGGCCGTCAGGTCGACGCGAGCGAAGGTCGAGCGGCTCGGGCTTGCGACCTACACCCAGGTCGCGCAGACCGCGGCCGGCGAACGAACCCGCGTTCGCGTCGGCCCGTTCTCGACGCGAGCCGAGGCCGAGCGCGCCGCCGCGCGCATCAAGGCCGCCGACCTGCCGACCGTGATCCTCGCGCTGTGAGTGCCGGCAGGCGGCACATCGAGGGGGCGAACATCGACAGCCTGCCGCTCAACGGGCCCGACCTGGCGATGCTTTCGTGGCTTGCGCTGTCGGTGCTGATCGGCGTCATGCGCGGCCTCGTGTTCGAACTGATCTCGTTGCTCGGCTGGGCGGTCGCGTTCTTCGGCGCCTTCTGGCTCGCGCCGCTGCTGGCGTCGTTCCTCCCGATCTCGAGCGACAACGCGGCGCTGAAGGAGATGGGATCCTTCGCGGCCGCCTTCGTCGCGATCCTGATACTCTGGGGCTTGGCGGCGCGCATCGTGCGGCTGATGCTGCACGCCACGCCGCTGCAGTTGCCGGACCGGGTGCTCGGCGCGGGATTCGGCTTGGCGCGGGGCGTCGTCGTGCTGCTGCTGGTCGCGATCGTCGTCGGCGCCACGCCGCTCGAGGCGTCGGACGCCTGGAAGCAGTCGCGGGTGGCGCCGTGGCTTCACGAGGCGCTCGAAGAGATTCATCCGTTGCTGCCGGCGGATCTGGCGCGGCACCTGCCGGCCGCGGTCTGAAGGCCACAAGTCGAGGACGTTCCATCATGTGCGGCATCGTCGGTGTGATCTCGAAAGCACCCGTCAACCAGTTGCTCTACGACGCGCTGCTGCTGCTGCAGCATCGCGGCCAGGACGCGGCCGGCATCGTGACGATGCAGGGCAACAAGTGCTACATGCACAAGGCGCGAGGCATGGTGCGCGACGTCTTTCGCACCCGCAACATGCGAGCGCTGCCCGGCGCCGTCGGCCTCGGCCAGGTGCGCTACCCGACGGCCGGCAGCGCCTACAGCGAGGAGGAGGCGCAGCCGTTCTACGTCAACGCACCGTTCGGCATCGTCCTCGTCCACAACGGCAACCTGATCAACGCGCAGGCGCTGAAGCACGAACTGATCGGCGTCGACCGCCGCCACATCAACACCGAGAGCGACACCGAGGTGTTGATCAACGTCCTCGCCCATGAACTCGAGGTCGCGGTGCGCGATCGGCCGCTGACGCCCGACGCCGTGTTCGACGCGGTCGGCGCGCTGCACAAGCGGGTGCGCGGTTCGTACGCGGCGATCGCGTTGATCGCCGGGCACGGGCTGCTCGCGTTTCGCGATCCGTTTGGCATCCGGCCGCTGTGCTTCGGCGAGAGCGGCGGCGCGTCCGGGCGCGAGATCATGGTGGCGAGCGAATCGGTCGCGCTCGAAGGGACGGGGCACAGGCTCGCGCGCGACATCGCCCCCGGCGAGGCGATCTTCGTCGATCTCGACGGCCGCATCCACGCCCGGCAATGCGCCGAGCACCCGACCTTGAATCCGTGCATGTTCGAGTACGTCTACCTCGCGCGGCCCGATTCGGTGATGGACGGCGTGTCGGTCTATCAGGCGCGGCTCAACCTCGGCGAGACGCTCGCGCAGCGCGTGATCTCGACGATGCCGCCGAGCGCGATCGACGTCGTCATCCCGATCCCGGAATCGAGCCGGCCGTCGGCGATGCAGCTCGCGCAGCGCATCGGCAAGCCGTATCGCGAGGGCTTCGTCAAGAACCGCTACGTCGGGCGCACCTTCATCATGCCGGGGCAGGGCATGCGCAAGAAGTCGGTGCGCCAGAAGCTCAACGCGATCGCGGCCGAGTTCAAGGGCCGCAACGTGCTGCTCGTCGACGACTCGATCGTGCGCGG
>JBDHSE010000014.1:0-21452 GCA_039807955.1 Ideonella sp.
GACGGCAACCAGACGCGCGCCGTCGTCGCGAGCCTGCTCGGCGAACCGGGCGTCGCCGCGCTGCACGACACCAACGGCCGCTGGGACCTGCTCGCCGAACTGCGCGCCGAGTCGACGACCGAGCTGTCGAAGGTGCTCGACCGCGTGCGCCTGATCAAGGGCATCGCCAACACCGAGACGAGCATCCTGCTCGCGAGCTACCGCTGACGAAGATCGACGCCGCGATGCAGGTCTTCGACGCCCCGGCGACGCGCGACGCACTCGCCTTCGAGCGCCTGATCCCGGCGCTGCGCGCGATGTTCGCCGCCGGCTGCGAGGTGCCGCCGCGCCACGTCCATCGCATCGAGGCGCCGGGTGGCGCCGACGCCGTCACCTCGCTCGTCATGCCGGCGTGGCAGGCGGGCCGCGCCTACGGCGTGAAGATCGTCAACATCGCCCCCGGCAACGCCGCGCACGGCCTGCCGGCGCTGCATGCGAGCTACCTGCTGCACGACGCGCGAACCGGCGCGCCGCTCGCGCTGATCGACGGCGGCGAGATCACGTCGTGCCGCACCGCGGCGGCGTCGGCGCTTGCGGCGTCGTTTCTCGCCGCGGCGCAGGCGCAGCACCTGCTCGTCGTCGGCGCCGGGCGCGTCGCCCGCCTCCTGCCGGCGGCCTACCGCGTCGTGCGGCCGTCGATCGAGCGCGTCACGGTCTGGGCCCGGCTGCCAGAACGCGCGGCGAAGCTCGCGGACGAAGTGCGCGCCGAAGGCTTCGACGCCCGGCCGGCCATCGACCTGCCCGCCGCCGTGCGCGAAGCCGAGATCGTCGCCTGTGCGACGCTCGCGACCGAGCCGCTCGTCCAAGGCCGCTGGCTGCGCGCGGGCAGCCACCTTGACCTGATCGGCAGCTTCACGCCGCGGATGCGCGAGGCCGACGACGACTGCCTGCGCGGCGCGCGGCTCTACGTCGACGTCGAAGAGGCGCTCGCCAAGAGCGGCGACCTGATCGGCCCGCTGGCGCGCGGCGTGATCCGCGCAGACGGCGTCGCCGGCACGCTCGCGACGCTGGCGCGCGGCGAAGCGATCGGCCGCGGCACGGCCGGCGAGCGCACCGTCTTCAAGTCGGTCGGCACCGCGCTCGAAGACCTCGCGGCGGCGATGCTGGTCTGGGAGTCGCGCTAGCGGCTGGCGCCAGGCGCGCGTCAGCCCTTTGCGGTCGTCCGCTTCGCGGCCGTCTTCTTTGCAGCAGACTTCTTCGCAGCAGCCTTCTTTGCCGGCGCCTTCTTCGCGGCTGACTTGCGCGCCGGGGCCGCCGCGCCGCCCTTCCACGTCAGCCGCGCCTTCTTCGCGAGGGCGACGACCTTGGCGATGTCGGCGTCGGTGTAGACGCCGTTCACGCCCGAGATCGCCGACAGCTTCATGCCGTGCTTGAGGCCGAGCTTGTAGATCTCCTTGACCTTCTCCCACTCGGTGTCGCGGCCGATCGTGAAGACCTCGAAGCGGCCTTCGAGCGCGAGCACGATCGTCTCGGCGAGGCAGGCGTAGATCACGTTCGGCGGCAGCGCGATGTCCTTCAGGCCTCTGACCTTGGTCGGCAGCTCGATCTCGCCCGATTCGATGACGAGCACGTCGGGGCGCTTCGCGACTTCCTCCGGCGGCAGGTCGAGCGGGCGGGCGACGTCGGTGATGACGCAGCCGGGCTTGACCTTCGTGATGTCGAGGATCTTCTTGCCGGCGCCCGAGGTGCTGGTGACGATCATGTCCATGTCGGCGAGCAGCGCGTCGTAGTCGGTCGAGCAGACGACGTCGGCGTCGGGCGTGTCTTCGAGGATCGACGCCTTCAGCTGTTCGAGCTTCTTCATGTCGCGCCCGGCGATCACGACCTGGTCGAACGCCATCGCGAGCAGCCGCGCGCTGACCGATCCGATCGAACCCGACGCGCCGATCACCATCGTCTTGGCGCGTACCTTCTTCGTCTTCGGGTCGAGCGTGACGAGGCCCATGCGGCGCATCGCGTCGGCCGCGGCCCACAGCGCGCCCGACGCCGAATAGCTGTTGCCGGTCGTCACCGGCAGCGGCGCGCGCCGCGCGACGGTGATGCCGGCGTCGCCGACGACCTTCGTGAACGCGCCCAGGCCCATGATCTGCGCGCCCATCTCCACGGCCATGTCGGCGGCGGCGAGCAGCCGGCGGTAGGTGAACTCGGGGCTGCGGGCGAGCATTTCCTTCGGCGTGCCGCCGACCAGGATCAGCCAGCCTTCGGCCTCCGATCCGGTCGGCGAGACGATGTTCTCCATCTTGCAGTAGACGACCGGCGGCATGTGCGCCGCCAGCGTCTCGACCTGGTCCATCAAGAACTTCGGCGTGCCTTTGGGCAGCGCCGCGCCCTTGCGGATCAGCTCCTGGCTCAGCGGGTGGATGACGAAGGCGAAGCGGCGGATGTTGCGGAAGCTGCCGGTCGGGTGCAGCAGGCGCGGCTCGAGGCCGAGCTCGGCGATGATCTCGGCGAAGTCCTCGTCGGCGATCTGCTCGGCCGGACGGCCGAGCCTGGCGAGGATCATCGCCTCGAGCGCGTCGATGCCGACGACGTGGTCGAAGAGCTTGGGCGAGACGTCGATCACGAGGTTGACCTTGCACTGCCGGTAGTACGAGAACTGCTCGTCGTCGACCGCCGACGTGATGAGCGTCTTGCCTTCGAGCACGGCGCGCGAGCCGACCGCCTTGATCTCGTCGAAGCTGCCGACGACGACGTGCGCATTGCGCACGGCGCGCGCGACGCGCATGTTCTTCAGGCCGGCGAACGACTTCTCGAGCATCCGCCACGGCTTGAGGCCGGCGATGTACTCGTTGCCCTTGGCGTACAGCTCGAGCTGCGCCAGCGAGGTCAGCAAGAGCGGCGAGCCGGCCTGGAACACCGGGTCGGCGAAGCTCAGGTTCTTCGTGTAGTCCGACAGCGCGACGGCGAGCTCGTAGTTGCGCATCCCGCTCAGGACGACGACGAGGTTGTTGTTGAAGTAGCTGCCGAGTTGGTGCTGCACGTGGCGCACCGCGTGCACCTGCAGCAGCCGGCGCAACCTGGCGCCGGTCGTCACCGGCACGCGCGTGACGACGTTGAGCAGGCTCTTGGTCGCGCGGTTGACGATCGTCGTCGTGCCGACGTGGCAGTGGTCGGCGACGTCGCCCAGGCCGATCGCGTCGGCGTTGGCCTGCTGGCGGCGCAGCAGCTCCCAGGCCTTCTTCGAGTTGCCGTCGGCGCCGAGGCGCTGCACCTGGAAGTGCTCGCCGAGGAAGTCGGCCTCGAAGCTGAAATCGGACTTGGACGAACCCATCGTCACGCTGACGACCTTCTTCATGCTGGCGATCCTTGTTTGCAGGTGGGGGCGGGGCAGAACCTCAGGCGGCCGGCCGGGCCTTTCGCGCGCGCGGTGCGGCCTTGCCGGCGGCGGGCTTCGCTGCAGCCTTTGCGGCAGGCTTGGCGGCCTTCTTCGCAGCCGTCTTGTTCGGCGCGGTCTTGCGCCTGGCCGGCGCGGCATCCTCGGCCGCCGCCGGCGCGGGCAGCACCTTGCGGATGATCGCCTCGCAGGTCGCCTGGTCCATGTAGCGCGGCACCGGGTAGCCGAGCAGCGCCTCCTCGCAGGCGGCCTGGGCGAGGGCCGGGATGTCCTCCTCGCGCAAGGCGGCGAGCGTCGTCGGGATGCCGAGCCGGCGGTTCAGGTCGCGCACGCCGGCGATGAAGCGGTCGGCGAGCGCCTCTTCGCTTTCGCCTTCGGCGCCGAGCCCGGCGCGCAGCGCGAGCTGCGCGAGGCGTGCGGTCGCGACCGGCGCTGAATAGTCGAGCACGTGCGGCAGCATGATGGCATTGGCCAGGCCGTGCGGCGTGTGATACAGGCCGCCGAACTGGTGCGCGATCGCGTGCACGTAGCCGACGTTGGCGCGCGTGAACGCCAGCCCGGCGTAGGTCGAGGCGAGCGCCATCTTCTCGCGCGCGGCGAGGTTCTGGCCGTCGGCGTAGGCGACCGGCAGGTTCTCGAAGATCATGCCAACCGCCGACAGCGCCATGCTGTCGGTGTAGGCCGTCGCCCACTTGCCGAGGTAGGCCTCGACCGCGTGCGTCAGCGCGTCGATGCCGGTCGCGGCAGTGATCGCCGGCGGCAGCCCGGTCATCAGCTCGGGGTCGAGCGCCGCCATGCGTGGCACGACGCGCAGGTCCATCACGACGAGCTTCTTGTGCCGCTCGGGGTCGGAGACGACGGCGGCGACGGTGACCTCGCTGCCGGTGCCGGCCGTCGTCGGCACGGCGTAGATCGGCACCGGGCTGCGGCGGCCCTTGAAGTAGCCGGCGAGCGCGCGCAGCGGCTTCGGGTTGTTGGCAGCGATCGCGATCAGCTTTGCGGCGTCCATCGCCGAGCCGCCGCCGAAGGCGACGATCGCGTCGCAATCGTGCTCCTTGAAGAACGCGAGGCCTTCCTCGATGAGCGGGATCGGCGCGTCGGGCGTGATGCGGTCGAACACGACGTAGGCGACGCCGCCGGCTTCGAGCGCTTGCGTGAGCGCCTTCGTCAGCCCGAGCTTGACGATGATCGCGTCGGTGACGATCAGGATCTTCTGGTAGCCCATGCCGGCGATCGATTCGCCGAGCCGCGCGCTCGACCCCGGGCCGACCATCAGCGTCGGTTGCGGAAACGGCAGCAGCCTTGTCACGAGGCTCGCGCCGTTCATCACCGCGCCCATGCCGGTGTGGCGCAGCGCCGGGCTGATCAGTTCGGTGAGCTTCAAGGGCGGGTCTCCTTTTCGATGGCTCGAGATGTGGCTCGACGTGGATCGACGCCGCGAGCGTAGCATCTGATCGCGGCGCCGGGCGACGCGATCGACAGCCGAGCAGGGGCGGGCCGCCGGCGTCAGCCGCCTTGCCAGATCACCTTCTTGCCCGACGCCTCCCAGCGCTCGTAGTCCTTCGCGTACAGGTCCTCGATGCGGTTGCGCTTGACCTTGAAGGTCGGCGTGATGATGTCGTTCTCGACCGTCCACGGCGTCGCCGCGATGACGAGGCACTTCAGCTGCTCGTGCGGGTCGAGCGTCGCGTTGACCGCCGCGAGATGCCCCGCGAGCGACTGCTCGATCTCGGCGCGCGCGGCCGGGTCGGAAGCTCGGCGCTGGAACTCGGCGCCGAGCATCAGGATGCCCAGCGGCTGCCCGAGGTTCGCGCCGGCGACGACGCAGGCCTCGATCGCCTCGTGCATCACGAGCTTGTCCTCGATCGGCGCCGGCGCGACGTACTTGCCCTTGCCGGTCTTGAACAGGTCCTTCACGCGGCCGGTGATGCGCAGCACGCCTTCGCCGTCGATGCTGCCCTTGTCGCCGGTGCGCAGCCAGCCGTCTTCGGTCATCGCCTCGCGCGTCTTCTCGGGCTCCTTGTAGTAGCCCATCATCATCGCCTGGCTGCGCATCTGGATTTCGCCGGTTTCGGCGTCGATCCGGTCCTCGACGCCTTCGTACGCCGGGCCGACGCTGCCCTGCTGGTTCTTGCCGGGGACGGTGATGTGCGAGACGGCGAGGTTCTCGGTCATGCCGTAGCCCTCGTTGATGTCGAGCCCGATCCTGCTGTACCACTGCAGCAGCGCAAGCGGCATCGGCGCCGCGCCGCCGGCCGCGATGCGGCAGGCGTCGAGGCCGAGCGCGGCGAGCACCTTGCGCCGCACGATGCCGCGCACGATCGGAATCGACAGCAGCCGGTCGAGCTTGGCCGGCGGCATCTTGTGGTGCACCCCCTGCTGGAACTTGACCCACAGCCGCGGCACCGAGAAGAAGATCGTCGGCCGCGCGCGCTGCAGGTCGGCGGCGAAGGTGTCGAGCGAATCGGCGAAGTAGACCCGCATCCCGGTGCGCAGCCAGCCGTGCTCGACGAGCACCCGCTCGACGACGTGGGCGAGCGGCAGGTACGACAGCATCCGGTCCTCGGCGCCCATCGGCAGGCGGCGCACGCCGGCGTCGAGCGCCCAGGCGAAGTTGCCGAAGCTGTGCATCACGCCCTTGGGCATGCCGGTCGTGCCCGAGGTGTAGATCAGCGTCGCGAGGTCGCCTGCCTCGCGCAGCGGGCTGCCGGCAAGCGGCGCCGCCGCCTTGCAGACCTCGTCCCAGCCGCGATACGCCTTGCGCGCGTCGGGCGGCGACAGCGGGTAGCTCAGGCACGGCATGTCGTCGGGAACGCCCGGCTTCATCTGCTCCCAGCCGTCGAGCTTGCCGATGAAGCAGGCCTTCGATTCACTGTGGGTCAGGATCTGGCGCACCGTCTGCGCCGCGAGCGTCGGGTACAGCGGCACCGAGACGTGGCCCGCCATCCAGATCGCGAGGTCGCTCATGATCCACCAGGCGCAGTTCTTCGACAGGATCGCGACCCGCGAGCCCGGCTCCCAGCCCTGCGCCTGTAGGTGGCTGGCCATGCGGCGCACCTCGCCGGCGACCTCGCCCCAGGTCATGTCGCGCAGCGTGCCGCCGCCCATCGGCTGGGTGAAGGCAATCCGGCCGGGCGACGTCTGCTCCCAGTGGTACAGCCGTTGCAAGGCCAGCATCTGCGGCGGGATCGCGCTCATCCGTTGTCTCCCTGGCTCTGGCGAGCCTTGTTCGAATCGAGTGGCCGGGCGGCCGGGCCGTGCGCGCCGCGGGCGCGTCAGCCGATCGTCATCAGGCTGGCGTTGCCGCCCGCCGCGGCGGTGTTGATGCTAAGCGATCGCTCGATCAGCAAACGCTCAATCGGCAGCTTCGTTGCGCCCGGCGCAAGCGCGGTGATGCCGACGATCGGCCCGGGTCGCGTCGCGAGCGCGGCCTGCAGCGCGAGCAGTTCGTCGGCCGTGCCGTGGTGCAGCACGGCGTCGAAACGGATCGCTTCGGCGCGCCAGTCCTGCGCGAGCGAGACGCGCTCGCGCGCTGCATGCGGCAGTTGCTCCCACAGCGCGCGGGCGTCGGCCGGCCAGATCGCCCGGCTGCCGACGGCGAGCACGGCTGCGAGCTGCGTGAGCCGGTCGGCGTCGCCCGCCGCGCCGGCCGGCGCAAGGCACAGCACCGCCTCGCGCGGCAGCGCGGCGTACAGGTTCGCCTCGCCGGTCGGCCCGGCGAGCGTTCGCCAGCCGGGCGCGGGGGCGATGGCCGCCAGTTCGTCGCAGGTTTGCAGGAGGCGGGCGTCGCCGCGCGCGCGCGCCCAGTCGCGCAGTGCGTCGCGCGCGGCCCTTGCTTCGGTCTCGTCGGAACCTGGCGTCCAGCCGCGCAGCGGCGGCTCGCCGGGGCTGCCGGCGTGCTCGATCGCGCGCCGCGCGGCGTCGGCCGGCCGCGTTGCGAGCAGGCGCAGCAGATAGAGCGGCCCGCCCGCCTTCGGTCCGGTGCCCGACAGGCCCTCGCCGCCGAACGGCTGGACGCCGACGACGGCGCCGACGACGTTGCGGTTGGCATAGAGGTTGCCGGCGCGCGCTGCGTGCACCGCCTGCGAAAGCGTCTCGTCGATCCGGGTGTGGACGCCGAAGGTCAGGCCGTACCCGGTGGCGTTGATTCTCTCCAGCAGTTGCGCCAGTTCGTCGCGCGCATAGCGCAGCACGTGCAGCACCGGGCCGAAGACTTCGCGCTGCAGCTCGGCGATGGCGTCGATGCGGATCACCGCCGGCGGCACGAAGCTGCCGCGGCCGGTCGCGTCGCCGTCGATCGCCGCCGGCCGCGCGACCTGGTGCCCCTTGGCACGCATCGCCGCGATGTGGCGCTCGATCGTGCCCTGCGCCTCGGCGTCGATCACGGGGCCGACGTCGACCGCAAGGCGGCGCGGGTCGCCGACGCGCAGTTCGCTCACCGCGCCTTCGAGCATCTCGATCAGCCGGTCGGCGCCGTCGTCCTGCACGCACAGCACGCGCAGCGCCGAGCAGCGCTGGCCGGCGCTGTCGAAGGCGGAGGTGACGGCGTCGGCGACGACCTGCTCGGCGAGCGCCGACGAGTCGACGATCATCGCGTTCTGGCCGCCGGTCTCGGCGACGAGCGGCACCGGCTCGCCGCCTGCGCCGAGGCGCCGGCCGAGCGTTTGCTGCAGCAAGCGCGCGACCTCGGTCGATCCGGTGAAGAGCACGCCCTGCACCCGCGGGTCGGCGACGAGCGCGGCGCCGACCGTCTCCCCCGGCCCCGGCAGCAGTTGCAGTACGCCGCGCGGCACGCCGGCGGCGTGCAGCGCGCGCACCGCGGCGGCGGCGACGAGCGGCGTCTGCTCGGCCGGCTTGGCGAGCACCGCGTTGCCGGCGGCGAGCGCGGCGGCGACCTGGCCGGTGAAGATCGCGAGCGGGAAGTTCCACGGGCTGATGCAGACGACCGGGCCGAGCGGCCGGTGCGTCGCGTTGTCGAAGGAGTTGCGCACCTGTTGCGCGTAGTAGCGCAGGAAGTCGACCGCCTCGCGCACCTCGGAGACGCCGTTTGCACAGGTCTTGCCGGCCTCGCGAACGACGAGCGCGATCAAGGCGTCGGCGTCGGCTTCGAGCCGGTCGGCCGCCGCTTCGAGCCGCGTTGCGCGATCGGCGGGCGCGGTCGCCGCCCAGCCGGGTGCGGCCTGCGCGGCGCAGGCGAGCGCCGCTTCGACGTCTTCGGGCGTCGCGTCGCGCACCGTGCCGACCTCGTCGCCGCGGTCGGCGGGGTTGTAGAGCGTGTACGTCGCGGCGGGCGCCGGCGCAGGCGCCTCGATGCCAAGCAGCGGCCCGGCCTGCCAATGCCGCTCGGCGGACGCTTCGATCGCCTGCGAGAGCTGCTGCAGCGTCGTCTCGCTTGCCAGATCGAGCCCGCGCGAGTTGGCGCGCGCCGCGCCGAACAGCGCGCGCGGCAGCGCGATCGCCGGGTGCGGCTGGCCGACGCTGCCTTCGATCGCGGCGAGCTTCAGCACGCTCTTCACCGGGTCCTCGACGAGGTCGGAAAGCAGCACCTCCTCGTCGGCAATGCGGTTGACGAACGAGGTGTTGGCGCCGTTTTCGAGCAGCCGGCGCACGAGGTAGGCGAGCAGCGTCTCGTGGGTGCCGACCGGCGCGTAGATGCGGCAGGCGCGGCCGAGCCCGCCTTGCGCGGCCGGACCGACGACCTGCTCGTACAGCGGCTCGCCCATGCCGTGCAGGCACTGGAACTCGTAGGCGTCGCTGGCCGTCGCGCCGAGGTCGGCCGCGATGCGGTGCACGGCGGCGAGCGTCTGCGCGTTGTGCGTCGCGAACTGCGGGTAGATGAACTCGGGCGCCGCGAGCAGCTTGCGCGTGCAGGCGATGTAGGCGACGTCGGTGTAGGCCTTGCGGGTGTAGACCGGGTAGTCGTCGAGGCCGTCGAGCTGCGCGCGCTTGATCTCCGAGTCCCAGTACGCGCCCTTGACGAGGCGCACCATCAACCGGTGGCGGCTGCGCCGGCCGAGGTCGACGAGCCAGTCGACGACCGCCGGGCAGCGTTTCTGGTAGGCCTGGATGACGAAGCCGATGCCGTTCCAGCCGGCGAGCGCGGGCTCGAACGCGAGCCGCTCGAGCAGATCGAGCGACAGCTCGAGCCGGTCCGACTCCTCGGCGTCGATGTTGAGGCCGATGTCCTGCTGGCGCGCGAGCTGCGCGAGCTGGAAGAGCCGCGGGTACAGCTCGGCCATGACGCGAAAGACCTTCGCGCGGCTGTAGCGCGGGTGCAGCGCCGACAGCTTGATCGAGATGCCCGGCCCTTCGATCACGCCCTTGCCGCCGGCGGCGCGGCCGATCGCGTGGATCGCCTGCTCGTAGGCGGCGAGGTAGGCCTGCGCGTCGCGCGCCGTCATCGCCGCCTCGCCGAGCATGTCGTACGAGTAGCGAAAGCCCTCGGCCTCGCGCGCGCGGGCGGTGGCGAGCGCCTCTTCGATCGTCTCGCCGGTCACGAACTGCTCGCCCATCAGGCGCATCGCCATGTCGACGCCCTTCCTGATCAGCGGCTCGCCGCCGCGCGAGACGACGCGGCGCAAGGCGGTCGAGAGCCCCGTATCGCTGTGCGTCGCGACAAGCTTGCCGGTGACGAGCAGGCCCCAGGTCGCGGCGTTGACGAACAGCGACGGGCTGTGGCCGAGGTGCGCCTGCCAGTTGCTCGTGCCGATCTTGTCGCGGATCAGCGCGTTGCGCGTCGCCGCGTCGGGGATGCGCAGAAGCGCCTCGGCGAGGCACATCAGCGCGACGCCTTCCTGCGAGCTGAGTGCGAACTCCTGCAGCAGGCTTTGCACGAGACCGGCGCGGCCGCTGGCGACGGCGCGTTCGCGAACGCCGCCGGCGATGCGCAGCGCGAGCGCCTCGACCTCGACCTGCTGCGCGGGGGCGAGCGTCGCCTGCTCGACGAGGCCGGGCAGCAGTTCCGGTTCGGTGCGGCGCGTCGCGGCGCTGATCGCGCTGCGCAACGGCGAGGTGGACAGGGCGGGCGTCAGCAAGGTGGCCATCGGGTTCCTGCGTGCAGCGTGGGCGGTCTTCGCAACCTGTCGGCCGGGCCGCCGCGCCGAAGCCGGTGCGCGACGCACGCGATCAGGTTCTCAGCCGCAGTGTGCCAAGTTTGCACCCACTGGTGGCGTCTTCTCGCCTGCCGCGATGCCGAGCGCGCCGAACAGGTTCTTCGGGTCGGCGCACGACGCCACGAGGTCGATCGCCTCGCCGATACCGAGTTCGGCCGCCGCGTCGCGCACGAAGCACAACGCGGCGAAGTCTTCGAGCGCGAAGCCGACCGAATCGAACACCGTCACCTGATCGGCGCTCGTGCGGCCGGGCTTGTCACCGGCCAGCACGCGCCAGAACTCGGTGACCTCGAAGCCGGCGTCCATCTGCTGGATCTCGCCCTCGATGCGCGACTGCGGCTCGTACTCGACGAACACCGCCGCGCGCTCGAGCGCGCCGCGGTGCAGCTCGGTCTTGCCGGGGCAGTCGCCGCCGACGGCGTTGAAGTGCATCCCGGGCTCGATCATGTCGGGCGTGATGATCGTCGCGAGCTGCTTGTCGGCGGTCAGCGTCGTCACGATGTCGACGCCGCGCACGGCGTCGGCGGTGCTCGCGCAGACCGCCACCTTCAGGTCCTGCCCGGCCAGATTGGCGACGAGCTTGGCCGTCGCAGCCGGGTCGATGTCGAACAGGCGCAGTTCGCGGATGCCGGCCAGATCGCGAAACGCGATCGCCTGGAATTCGCTTTGCGCGCCGTTGCCGATGATCGCCATCACCCGGCTGGCGGGCCGGGCGAGCCGGCGGGCGGCGAGCGCCGACATCGCCGCGGTACGGATCGCAGTCGGAATCGTCAGTTCGCACAGCAGCCGCGGCGCGCCGGTCGCGACATCGGCAAGCACGCCGAAGGCCATCACCGTCGGCAGGCCGGCGAGCGTGTTGCGCGGGTGGCCGTTGACGTACTTGAACGCGAAGTCGCGCGCGTCGGCGATCGGCATCAGCTCGATCACGCCGTCCGGTGAATGGCAGGCGACGCGCGCCGACTTGTCGAACTCGTTCCAGCGCAGGAAGTCGCGCTCGATGCGGCGCGCGACATCGGCGATGCAACTCGAAACGCCCTTGCGCCGGACGATGCGGATCATGTCCGCGGCGCCGATGTAGAGGATCGTCGGATGTTTCGTGGTTGGGTTCATGGCGTGCACTCCAGAGAAGCTGCAGCCAGTCTCCCTCATGCGCCGCGCAAGCGGAAGCGCGCATTTGGCGCGCGGAATGCGCGTTTGTTGACGATATCGCAGCCGTGGCTGGCGGTTTGCGCAGCGCCGGCTTCGCGCGCGCCGGCGCGCTGGGCGAATTTAGCGCCGAGGCTTGCCGCGCCGGGCGAGCCAGTCCATCGGCGCCTGCTCGCGAACCGAATGCTCGGGCGGGGCGGTCTCGGCGTCGAAGCTGCTGGTCGGGCCGAGGCTTGCCTCGAGGCCGAACGCGGTGCCCATGTCCGCCGGATCGTCGCGCTCCGGTTCGGGCTCGCGCTTGACGAAATGGCGGAAGAGGGAGTTTCGGGTTGGCATGGCCGTAGCCTCCGTCGCAGCAGGCGAGTCGTGATGCGAGTGTGCGTCAGAAGGTCCGATCGTGAATGCGCAATCTGGCACGCAATCGCCGCGCAGTTCGAGCCGGGGCCACCGAACGCCCCGGCCCTCGACGGCAGACCCCCGAAAGCGGCGCGAGTTCAGCGCCTGCCGAACATCATCTGGCGCGCGAGCGCCGACTTCAGCGGCGCGAGCGCCTGCAGCGACGCGAGGCCCAGGCCGCGCGCCGCGGCGATCCCGGGCAGCTCCCAGGTGAAGCTGCGGGCGAGGAAGTCGGTCGCGGCGATCATTCCCCAGCGGTCGGGAGCGCGCTTCCATTCGAGCCGGCGCAGCATCGCGTCGAGCCCGCTCGCGTCGGCGACGGCGGTCAGCGCGTGGACGAGTTCGAAGCTGTCGCGCAGCCCGAGGTTGAGCCCCTGGCCGGCGACCGGATGCAGCGTCTGTGCCGCGTTGCCGATGCGCACCGTGCGGCCATCGACCAGCGTGCGCTCGGCGTTGAGGCCGAGCGCGAAGTGCTTCAGCGGCGAGACGGCGGCGAGCCTGCCCGCCGCCGGCGGGAAGATGCTCGCGAGCACGGCCAGGCGCTGGGCGTCGTCCAGATCGCGCACCGGATCGTCGGCGGCGGCGACGCACCAGACGAGCGCCGCGCTGTGGCGGCCGTTTGGCGCGGTGCTTCGCAGCGGCAGCAGCGCGACCGGCCCGTGGCGCGTGAAGCGCTCGAATGCGGTCGCCGGCTCGCCGCCTTCGATCTCGACGCGGCCGACCCATGCCGTCTGCTTGTAGTCGTGGACGACCGCCTTGCGCGCCTGGTCCGAGAACACGCCGCCCTCGGCGACGACGGCGAGGTCGAAGCGCTCGGCGATGCCGGCATCGACCTCGACCTGCGCGCCGGTGTTCTTCAGCGCCGCGACCGGCGTGCCGAAGCGGCTGCGCAGCCGCGCGGGCTCGGCCGCAGCGGCGGCCAGCCACGCCGCCTGCAGCGGCGCGACGATCTCGCCGTAGGCGAGCACCGCGCCGAGCATCGAGACCTTCTCGTCGCTTGCGCGGATGCGCAGTTCGGGTTCGCCGGGCGGTCCGAAGCCGGCCGGCTGCTGCGAGACGTGGACTTCGAGGATCGGCTGCGCGCGATCGGCGTTCCACGCCTGCAGCCGCTGCAGCAATTGCACGCTGCCGAGCGCGAGCGCGATCGTGCGCGGATCGGCCGCGATGTCGTGCTCGAGCGTCCGGGCGTCGAACAGCGTCACGTTCGCACGCGGCAGCGCGCGCGCCGCGTGCAGCGCGAGCGCGAGGCCGGCCGGGCCGGCGCCGATCACGGCCAGTTCGAGCGCGGCAGGCGCGACGGCGGCGTCTTTCGTCATGCCGTCATTGTGCGCCGCGCGCTGCGGCGAGATTGCCTCGCTTAGCCGGCGGCGAGCTGGCCCTCGAGCGCGTGCAGCACGCGGTAGCACGGCAGCACCTGCGCGACGCTCGCGTTCGGCTCGCGGCCCTCGCGGATCGCGGCGAAGAATTCGCGGTCCTGCAACTCGATGCCGTTCATCGAGACCGCGACCTTCGAGACGTCGATCTTCTCTTCCTTGCCATCGAAGAGGTCGTCGTAGCGCGCGATGTAGGTCGCGCTGTCGCCGATGTAGCGGAAGAAGGTGCCGATCGGCCCCTCGTTGTTGAAGCTCAGGGAGAGCGTGCAGATCGCGCCGTTCGCCGCCTTCAACTGGATGCTCATGTCCATCGCGATGCCGAGCACCGGGTGGATCGGCCCCTGGATCGCGTTGGCCTGGACGATCTCGGCGCCGCACTGGTAGGCGAACAGATCGACGGTGTGCGCCGCGTGGTGCCACAGCAGATGGTCGGTCCAGCTGCGCGGCTGGCCGAGGGCGTTCATGTTGGTGCGGCGAAAGAAGTAGGTCTGCACGTCCATCTGCTGGATCGCGAATTCGCCCGCCTTGATCCGGTGGTGGACGAACTGGTGGCTCGGGTTGAAGCGGCGCGTGTGGCCGCACATCGCGACGAGACCGGTCTTCTTCTGCAGCGCGACGACCGCCTCGCCGTCGGCGAGCTTGTCGCACAGCGGAATCTCGACCTGCACGTGCTTGCCCGCCTTGAGGCAGGCGATCGCCTGCGCGGCGTGCATCTGCGTCGGCGTGCACAGGATGACGGCGTCGACCTCCTTCAGCGCAAGGCTTTCGGCGAGGTCGGTTGCGACATGCTCGATGCCGTACTTGTCGGCGACCGCCTTCGTCTTGTCGTACTCGCGGCCGACGAGCGAGACGACCTCGACGCCAGCGATCAGTTTGATCGCGTCCAGATGCTTGGTGCCGAACGCGCCGGCGCCGGCGAGGGCTGCTTTGATCGTCATGCGTGGTTTTCCAGGATCAGGTGGCCGACGGCGGTGTTCGACGCCGGCACGTGATAGAAGCGATGCCGCACGGTCGGCGCCTTGCCGCCGGCGACGTCGGCCATCGCGCCGCGCGCAATGAGCCACATCACGAGCTCGATGCCCTCCGACCCCGCCTCGCGCACATAGTCGATGTGTGGCATCTGTGCCAGTCCAGCCGGGTCGGCGATCAGGCGGTCCAGAAACCGGTTGTCCCACTCGGCGTTGATGAGGCCGGCGCGCGGCCCCTGCAACTGGTGGCTCATGCCGCCGGTGCCCCAGACCTGAACTTTCAACGGTTCGTCGAAGCTCTCGACGGCGCGCCGCAACGCCTGCCCGAGTGCGAAGCAGCGCCGCCCCGACGGCACCGGGTACTGCACGACGTTGACGGCAAACGGGATCACGCGGCACGGCCAGGCGTCGGGCTCGCCGCACATCAGCGACAGCGGCACCGTCAGGCCGTGATCGACGTCCATCTTGTTCACGATCGTGAGGTCGAAGTCGTCCTGGATCACGCTTTGCGCGATGTGCGACGCGAGTTCCGGGTGGCCGAACACCTTCGGCACCGGGCGCGCGCCGTAGCCCTCGTCGGCGGGTGCGAACTCGGCCGCGGTGCCGATCGCGAAGGTCGGGATCATCTCGAGGCTGAACGCCGTCGCGTGGTCGTTGTAGACGAGGAAGATCACGTCGGGCGTGTTCTCCTTCATCCATTGCTTCGAGAAGTCGTAGCCGGCGAACATCGGCGCCCAGTACGGCTCGCCGGTCTTGCGGTGGTCGATCGCGGCGCCGATTGCCGGCACGTGCGAGGTGTAGACGCTTGCGGTGATGCGTGCCATGGTCATCCCTTCCTTCCTGCCGTGCCCTGCGGCTGGTGCTGCGGCTGCGCGTCGCCGTCCTCGCCGATGAAGCGGTTGCCCTCGATCGAGCGCCCGCCGGCAACCATCATCGCGCGGTACTCCTGCTCGGTCATGCCGGTCATGCTGCCGGCCATCTGCTGGAAGCTCAGGCCGTGCGTCGCGCCCATCTTGGCGAGGAAGTAGATGTTGCCGCCGAGCGCCATGCAGCGGTTCAGGTCGCGCGCGAGCACGGCCTCCTTTTGCTCCTCGGTCATCGGCCATTCGTCGAGGTAGGCGCGTTCGTTCGCCTTGAACCGGGCCCGGTTCTCGGCCTTCATCAGCGACATGCAGAACTGGTTCAGGTGGTAGCCCTTGCGGGACTGGTCGGCGTCGAAGATCGTCGTCCCCGGCACGTCGAGATAGGGCTTCTTCAGTGACATACGGTTCTCCTTGGAGCCTGGCTACAGGCTCTCTGGCCAGTACAGGCGCATCGGGTTGGCGACGAGCAGCTTTCGTTGCAGCTCGGGCGTGATCGCGATGTGCGGGATGAAATCGACGAGCAGCCCGTCGTCGGGCATGTGATCCTTGAGGTTCGGGTGCGGCCAATCGGTTCCCCACAGCACGCGGTCGGGGAAGGTCTCGACGATGCGGCGCGCGAACGGGACGACGTCGCGGTACGCCGCCCGCTCGCCGGCGAGTGCCTTCGGGCCGGTGATCGACAGCCGCTCGGGGCAGCTCACCTTGCTCCAGACGTTGGTGTGCTCGCGCATCAGCTTGACGAACAGCTCGAACTGCGGGCCGTCCACGGGCAGGCTCACGTCGGGCCGGCCCATGTGATCGACGACGACGGTCGTCGGCAGTGCGGTGAAGAAGTCCCACAGCTCGGGCAGGTCGACCGCCTCGAAGTAGATGACGACGTGCCAGCCGAGCGGCGCGATGCGGCCCGCGATCTCCATCAGCTCGTCGCGCGGCGTGAAGTCGACGAGGCGCTTGACGAAGTTGAACCGCACCCCGCGTACGCCGGCGGCGTGCAGCGCCTGCAGCTCGGCGTCGGTGACGCCGCGGCGCACCGTCGCGACGCCGCGCGCCATCCCGTTCGAATGGACGAGCGCGTCGACCATCGCCCGGTTGTCGGCACCGTGGCACGTTGCCTGGACGACGACGTTGCGCGCGAAGCCGAGGTGGTCGCGCAGCGCGAAGAGTTGCGCCTTGCTTGCATCGCACGGCGTGTACTTGCGCTCGGGCGCGAACGGGAATTCGGCGCCCGGCCCGAACACGTGGCAGTGGGCGTCGACGCTGCCGGCGGGCAACGCAAAGCGCGGCTTGCTCGGGCCGGCATACCAGTCGAGCCAGCCGGGCGTCTTCTCGAACGGCGCGGCGGCGGTCAAATGTGCGCTCCTTCGAACGGCAGCCCGGCGTACTGCTCGGCGACGCTCGCGTGGGCGTGGTGCGAGGTCGCGAGGAAGTTCAGTTCGGCCTCCTGCGCGCGCTGGTCGAACTCGCTCATGTCGGGGAAGCGGTGCATCAGGTTCGTCAGCCACCACGAGAAGCGCACCGAGCTCCAGACCCGGCGCAGCGCCATCTCGCTGTAGCTGTCGAGCATCGCGTCCGACCCGTGGTTGAAGTGGCTCGCAAGCGCACGCGACAGGTAGAACACGTCGGAGACCGCGAGGTTGAGCCCCTTGGCGCCCGTCGGTGGGACGATGTGCGCCGCGTCGCCGGCGAGGAAGAGGCGCCCATAGCGCATCGGCTCGGTGACGAAGCTGCGCAGCGGCGCGATCGACTTCTCGATCGACGGGCCGGTGACGATCGCGTCGGCAATCTCCTTCGGGTAGCGCGATTTCAGTTCCGTCCAGAAGCGGTCGTCGGACCAGTCCTCGATCTTGTTGTCGAGCGGCACCTGGATGTAGTAGCGGGAAAGCATCGGGTTGCGCATCGACGCGAGCGCGAAGCCGCGCGGATGGTTGGCGTAGGTCAGGTGCTCGATCGGCGGCGTCTCCGACAGCACGCCGAGCCAGCCGAACGGGAAGACCTTCTCGTAGAACTTCTGCTGGTCGGCCGGGATGATCGAGCGCGAGACGCCGTGCTTGCCGTCGCAGCCGGCGACGAAATCGCAGTCCAGGCGCAGCGTTTCGCCGCGGTGCTTGAACGTGACGTAGGGGCGGTCGGTCGTCACGTCCATCGGCATGACGTCGGTCGCCTCGTCGAGCACCGTTGCGTTGCGGCGGTCGGCGGCGGCGAACAGGTCTTCCTGCACCTGCGTCTGGCCATAGGTCGTGAAGCGCTTGCCGGCCTCCTTGTAGCAGTCGATGAAGAAGCTGTCGCGGCCGGCCCAGACGAGCTGCGCGCCGTCGTGCACATGGCCGTCGCGCAGCAGCCGCTCGCCCAGGCCGTTGTCGCACAGCACCTTGACCGAGCCCTCTTCGAGGACGCCGGCACGGATGCGGCCGAGCACGTAGGCGCGACTGCGCCGCTCGAGGACGACGCTCTCAATCCCGCTTCGGTGCAGGATTTCCGACAGCAGCAGCCCGGCCGGGCCGCCGCCGATGATCGCGACTTGGGTCTTCATGGCTCGATGTCCTTCGCTTCGGGGATGGGTTGGGTGGCGAGGATGCGGTCGGCCTCGGTGCGCCAGTCGGCGCTGCGCGCGAAGCCCGCAGTGCCGCGCGCGCCGAACACGCCTGCGTCGGCGAGGTCGGCGACCCACGCCTGGCGCGCCGCGGTGCCGCTTGCCGACCACGGCGTGAGGCCGATCTCGCGCACCGTCTCGGCGACCTCGCGCACCTCTTCGCTGCGCCGGCGGCCGTGCTCGATGACGCGCTGGAAGAAGTACGCGCCCTGCTTCTCCCAGTCGATGCCGGGAAACGTCTCCTGCAGCGACGCGAGCACCGCATCCTCTACGCCGTAGGCACGGGCGGCGGTGAAGCTTTCGATCACCATCGCCTCGAGCCCCTTGATCATCACGCTGCGGCACATCTTGGTCGCCGACGCGACGCCGAGCTTGTCGCTCGCGATCTTCGGCGCGAAGCCGAGCGCGGCCAGCTGCGGCGCGAGCGCCGCCGCCTGCGGCCCGCCGAGCAAGAGCGGCACCTTGATGCGGTACGGCGGCACCGAGGTCATCACCGCGCCTTCGACGTAGCGGCCGCCGGCGGCGTCGATCGCGGCAGCGGCGCGCTGCTTCGCGCCGGGCGACGCCGAGTTGAAGTCGAGAAACCACGCGCCCTTTTTCACCGCCGACGCACACGCCTGCGCGACCGGCACCGCCTGGCTCGCGGTGACGGCGCTCACGATCAGGTCGGCTTCGGCCGCGAGTTCGGCGTGCGTCGCGGCGAGCCTTACGCCGTGCGCCGCCGCGTGCTCGCGCAGCGCCTCGCCCTGGCCAGCGTCGAGCTTGACGTCGTAGGCGCTGACGGCGACGCCCTGCTTGCGCAGGTCTTCGGCCAGGATGCGCCCGACTTCGCCGTAGCCGACGAGGCCGACCTGCCATTGGCGGGGTGCGATCGTCGCCATCGCCTTCAGTCGATGTACCTGAGCCCGGCCTTCTCGAGCGGGCCGCGCATGTTGTACATGTCGAGGCCGAGCACGCCGGAGGCGAGTTTCTCGCGCTTGGCGCCTTCGTTGGCCTCGCGCGCGGCCGCCGCTTCGAGCGTCTTCGCGGCGACGGCGCGCGGCACGCAGACGACGCCGTCGTCGTCGGCGACGATCGCGTCGCCCGGCGTCACGAGCATGCCGGCGCAGACGACCGGAATGTTGACCGAGCCGAGTGTCGCCTTGACCGTGCCCTTGGAGGAGATCGCCTTGCTCCAGACCGGGAAGTTCATCGCCGTCAGCGTCTTCACGTCGCGCACGCCGGCGTCGATGACGAGCGCGCGCGCGCCGCGCGCCTGGAACGAGGTCGCGAGCAGGTCGCCGAAGAAGCCGTCGGTGTTGTCGGTCGTCACCGCAGCGACGACGATGTCGCCCGGTCTGATCTGCTCGGCGACGACGTGCAGCATCCAGTTGTCGCCCGGCTGCAGCAGCACGGTGACGGCCGTTCCCGACACCTGCGCGCCGGCATAGATCGGCCGCATGTAGGGCTTCATGAGACCTACGCGACCCATCGCTTCGTGCACCGTCGCGCTGCCGTATGCGCCTAGCTTGTCGGCGACGACCGCGTCGGTGCGCTGGATGTTGCGGTAGACGACGCCGAGTTCGTACATCTCACTTCCCCTTTGCTTTCAACGCGGCATCGAGCCGCGGGAAGACGCGCCGCGCGTTGGCCTCGTAGACCTTGTGGCGGTCGTCGCCGACGACGATCGTCGAAGCCTCGATGTAGCGCTTCGTGTCGTCGTAATAGTGCCCGGTTTCGGGGTCGATGCCGCGCACCGCGCCGATCATCTCGCTGGCGAAGAGGATGTTCTCGACCGGGATCACCTTCGTCAGCAGGTCGATGCCTGGCTGGTGGTAGACGCAGGTGTCGAAGAAGATGTTCTTCAGCAGGTGGTCCTTCAAGAGCGGCTTCTTCAGCTCCTGCGCGAGGCCGCGAAACCGGCCCCAGTGATACGGCACCGCGCCGCCGCCGTGCGGGATGATGAAGCGCAGCGTCGGGAAGTCCTTGAACAGGTCGCCCGTCAGGCACTGCATGAACGCCGTCGTGTCGGCGTTCAGGTAGTGCGCGCCGGTCGTGTGGAAGCACGCGTTGCAGCTCGTGCTGACGTGGATCATCGCCGGGATGTCGTACTCGACCATCTTCTCGTAGATCGGGTACCAGTGGCGGTCGGTCAGCGGCGGGCTCGTCCAGTGCCCGCCCGACGGGTCGGGGTTGAGGTTGATGCCGACGTTGCCGTACTGCTCGACGCACTTCACGAGTTCGGGGATGCAGGTCGCCGGATCGACGCCCGGCGACTGCGGCAGCATCGCGACCGGGACAAAGTGCTCGGGGAAGAGCTTCGACACCCTGAAGCACAGCTCGTTGCAGATCGCGGCCCACGTCGAACTCACCGCGAAGTCGCCGATGTGGTGCGCCATGAAGCTCGCGCGCGGCGAAAAGAGCGTGAGGTCGCTGCCGCGCTCCTTCATCAGCCGCAACTGGTTCGCCTCGATCGACTCGCGCAAGTCGTCGTCCGGGATCTTCAGCTCGGCGACGCTCGGCTTCGCGGCCGGATCCTTGATGCCGGCGATCTGGCGGTTGCGCCAGGCTTCGAGCGCTTTGGGTGCCGTCGTGTAGTGGCCGTGGCAGTCGATGATCATGCTTGGTCTCCGTGGGTTCGGTTGCTGCTCCGCGCCGAGTGCGTCCCGCGAAGCATGAAGCGGTGCTCCGGTCGGCGCTTGTCGGCGATGGTGACAGTGCGGCAGGGCAAAGGGCCCTCACCCCGACCCTCTCCCGCGCGCGGGAGAGGGGGCAGGCCGGCGCCGTCCGCCGCGCGCGACAGAGTAAGCAGGCCGGCGCCATTCGCCGCGCGCGGCAGAGGAAGCAGGCCAGCGCCGTTCGGCGCGCCCGGGAGAAGGAGCATGCCGACCCCCTCTCCCCTTGGGGAGAGGGTTGGGGTGAGGGGGTCGCGCCACGTGGGCCGACACGGAACGAGCTGTTCAATCTGTAGTTTCATCTTCACGCTGCCGTCATGCCCTGGCGCCGCTTCGCCGCCTCGGCGTCGGCCGAACGCATGAAGGCGAGCAGCGCGGCGACGGCTTCGGGCTGCTTCGATGCGGTGCAGATGCCGGCGGAAAACGTGGTGACGATCTCGCAGCCCGGCGGCATGCTGCCTGCGACATCGACGCCGCCTTCGTGCATCAGTTCGCTCAACTGCTGGAAGCCGAGTTCGGCGTCGCCGCGCGCGACGAGCGCGCCGACCGGCACGCCGGCCGGCGCCTGCACGATGCGGCCGCGGACCTGCTCGGCGATGCCCCAGCGCTCGAAGAGCTTCAGCAGCGCCGTGCCGCTCGGCCCGGTCGAGTAACCGATCGCCTTCGCCGCGAGGACGGCGGCGCGCAGCGCGGCTTCGGTTGCGATGTCCGGCCGCGGCGCGCCGCGCTTCACGGCGACCGCGACGGCCGAGCGGACGAGGTCTGCGCGGCTGCCGGCGAAGACATGGCCGCTCGCGGCGAGCTTGTCGATCGCGTCAGCGGCGAGCACGACGAGGTCGAACGATTCGCCCGCCTGCACGCGCCTGGCCGCATCGACGCCGCCGACCGACTCGAACGCGACGGCGACGCCGCTGCGCGCGCGGTAGGCGTCGGCCAGCTCGGCCAGCACGAGCCGGGTCGCCATCGACGAAATGCCC
>JBDHSE010000320.1:0-3426 GCA_039807955.1 Ideonella sp.
GCCTGGCTGCCCTACCTGCTGGTGGCGCCGCAGCTCGCGATCACGATCATCTTCTTCTTTCTGCCCGCCGGGCAGACGCTGGTCTACGCGTTCCAGCGCCAGGACGCGTTCGGCATGAACGCCGAGTTCTCCGGCTTGGACAACTTTCGCTTCCTCTTCGCGAGCGAGAGCTACCTCGACTCGATCGAGGTGACGGCCGTCTTCTCGCTGCTCGTCGCCTTCGGCGGGATCGCGATCGCGCTCGTGATGGCCGTGATGGCCGACCGCGTGATCAAGGGCGCGCTCGCCTACCGCACGCTCCTCATCTGGCCGTACGCGGTCGCCGCCGCGGTGGCCGGCGTGCTGTGGGGATTCCTCTTCGCGCCGTCGATCGGCATCGTCACGTTCTGGCTCAAGCAGATCGGCATCGAATGGAACTGGGTGCTCGAGGGCAACCAGGCGATGGCGCTCGTCGTCATCGCGTCGATCTGGAAGCAGATCTCGTACAACTTCCTCTTCTTCCTCGCCGGGCTGCAGTCGATTCCGCGCTCGCTGATCGAGGCGGCGGCGATCGATGGTGCGCGCCCGATGCGCCGGTTCTGGACGATCGTCTTTCCGCTGCTGTCGCCGGTGACGTTCTTCCTGCTCGTCGTCAACGTCGTCTACGCCTTCTTCGACACCTTCGGCGTGATCGACGCGACGACCCAGGGCGGGCCGGCGGGGGCGACCAACATCCTCGTCTACAAGGTCTACGTCGACGGCGTGAAGTCGGCCGACATCGGCGGCTCGTCGGCGCAGTCGGCGATATTGATGCTGATCGTCATCGCGCTCACCGTGATCCAGTTCCGCTTCATCGAGCGCAAGGTCAACTACTGATGCCGGCGCGCTGAAGTGAAACCACAGATCAAACTGCTCGTCGGGCGCCGGCCCGCGTGGCAAGACCCCCTCACCCCAACCCTCTCCCCGAGGGGCGAGGGGGTTGGCCCTCTCCCTCCCCCTCTCCCGCTCGCGGGAGAGGGTCGGGGTGAGGGTCAATGGCCCCGCCGCGCGGCCGGGCGCCACTGACGCCATGGTCGAACGCCGCCCGCTGCTCACCGTGCTGACGCATGCCGGCCTCGTGCTCGGCATCATCGTCATCGCGTTTCCGCTCTACATCACCTTCGTCGCGTCGACGCTGACGCTCGAGCAGGTGCTCGAGGTGCCGATGCGCCTCGTCCCCGGCGACCGCTTCTGGGCCAACTACAGCCAGGTGCTCACTTCGGGCTCGACGCGCGGCTCGAGCGCGCCGGTCGGGCAGATGATGTGGAACAGCCTCGTGATGGCGCTCGTCATCGCGCTCGGCAAGATCGCGATCTCGATCATCAGTTCGTTCGCGATCGTCTACTTCCGTTTCCCGCTGCGGCGCACCTTCTTCTGGATGATCTTCATCACGCTGATGCTGCCGGTCGAGGTCCGCATCATCCCGACTTTCAAGGTCGTCTCGGACCTCGGCATGGTGAACACCTTCTCCGGCCTAACGCTGCCGCTGATCGCGTCGGCGACCGCGACCTTCCTCTTTCGCCAGTTCTTCCTGACCGTGCCCGACGAACTGCTCGAGGCGGCGCGGATGGACGGCGCCGGGCCGATGCGCTTCTTCTTCGACGTGCTGCTGCCGCTGTCGGCGACGACGATCGCGGCGCTCTTCGTCATCCAGTTCATCTACGGCTGGAACCAGTACCTGTGGCCGCTCCTGATCACGAGCGACGAGAGCATGTACACGGCGGTGATCGGCATCAAGCGCATGATCGTCGGCGGCGACGCAATGACCGAGTGGCAGCTCGTAATGGCGACCGCGATGCTCGCGATGCTGCCGCCGGCGCTCGTCGTGCTGTTGATGCAGAAGTGGTTCGTCAAGGGTCTGGTCGATACCGAGAAATAGGCGGGCAGCCGATGTCAGCGATCTCCATCCGCAACGTCACGAAGCGCTACGGGCGCGACGCCGCCGCCGTGCAGGTCATCCACGGCGTCAGCGCCGAGATCGCAAGCGGCGAGTTCATCGTCATCGTCGGGCCGTCGGGCTGCGGCAAGAGCACGCTGCTGCGCATGGTCGCCGGGCTGGAAGAGATCTCGGGCGGCGAGATCGCGATCGGCGGCAAGGTCGTCAACGACGTCGAGCCCGCCGACCGCAACATCGCGATGGTGTTCCAGAACTACGCGCTCTATCCACACATGAGCGTGTTCGACAACATGGCCTACGGGTTGAAGATCCGCAAGGTGCCGGCGGCGGAGATCCGCGCCCGGGTCGACAAGGCAGCGGCGATCCTCGAACTCGCGCCGTACCTGAAGCGCCGGCCGCGCGAGCTTTCCGGCGGCCAGCGCCAGCGCGTCGCGATGGGCCGCGCGATCGTGCGCCAGCCGGCCGCGTTCCTGTTCGACGAGCCGCTGTCGAACCTCGACGCCAAGCTGCGCGCGCAGACCCGCCTCGAGATCCAGAAGCTGCACCGCGAGCTCGGCGTCACCTCGCTCTTCGTCACCCACGACCAGGTCGAGGCGATGACGCTCGCGCAGCGCATGCTCGTCCTGAACACCGGGCGCATCGAGCAGATCGGCACGCCCGAGGACGTCTACGCGCGGCCGGCGACGACCTTCGTCGCGAGCTTCATCGGTTCGCCGCCGATGAACCTGCTCGAAGGCGAAGCGCGGAGCGATCGCTTCCAGCTCGGCGGCCAGACGCTCGCGCTGCCGGCCGCCGCGCCGCGCGACGGCAAACTCATCCTCGGCCTGCGCCCCGAGCACGCCGGCAGCGGCGACGCAGCGGCCGGCTGGCCGATGCAGGTCGACGCCGTCGAAATGCTCGGCGCCGAGCGGCTGGTCTACGGCCAGGTCGCAGGCGCGGCGTTCACGCTGCGCGTCGACAGCACGCTCGCCGCGCCGCGGCCGGGGGCGACGCTGACGCTCGCCCCCGCCGCGCAGCATCTGCACTGGTTCGACCCGCAGACGAAGGCACGCATCGAATGAACACGCCCTGGCCCTATCCGCTGTGGATCGCGCACCGCGGCGGCGGGCATCTCGCGCCCGAGAACACGCTCGCCGCGTTTCGCACCGGCGCCAGCCACGGCTTTCGGGCCTACGAATGCGACGTCAAGCTGAGCCAGGATGGCGTGCCGTTCCTGCTGCACGACGACACGCTGCAGCGCACGACGCGCGAGCACGGCGTCGCGGGCGAGCGGCCCTGGTCCGAGCTGTCGCGCATCGACGCCGGCGGCTGGCACAGCCGCGGCTTTGCCGGCGAGCCGATCCCGAGCCTGGAGGCGGTCGCCGCCTTCGTGCGCCGCAACGGCCACGCGCTCAACATCGAGATCAAGCCGACGCCGGGGTTGGAGGAAGAGACGGGGCGCGTCGTCGCGCTGGCGGCCGATCGCCTGTGGCAGGGGTCGGACACGCCGCCGCTCTTGAGTTCATTCGAGC
>JBDHSE010000321.1:0-3410 GCA_039807955.1 Ideonella sp.
CCGGCGGCGGCGATCAGCAGCGTCGCGCCGGCGAGCGACGCGACCAGCAGACGGCGGCGGCTGGCGTCGGCGGCGGCAGTCATCAATGAACCTGATTGGCGAGCAAGCTCAGCAGTCGTGCCACGCCTGCCCCCTCACCCCAGCCCTCCCCCGTTGCCGGGGGAGAGGGAGCGTTTCTCCCTCTCCCGCTGGCGGGCTGGGGTGAGGGCAAATCGGCCGACACACCGGATGTGCAGAGGTTCATCGCTGGTCAGGTCAATGAATGCCGGCGATTCTGACGAGGCAGTCGGCCATCAAGCCCGCCGCCTCGCCCATGCGCGGCCCGGGGCGGGTCAGCAGATCGAACTGCGCCGGCTCGAAGCCACACGCCTGGCCGCGTTCGAGCGCGCGCAGCGATGCCCAGCCGGGCCGCAGCCGCATCTCCTGCAGGTTCGGCTTCGACGCCATGACGACGTCGGGCTGGGCGCGCACGACGAACTCCGGGTTCACCTTGGGGAACGGGCCGGCATCGGGCGCGAGGATATTGCCCATGCCCAGGCGCGCGAGCATCTCGCCGACGAACGATTCCGGGCCGGCGGCATACGGCGTCGAATCGATCTCGAAGTAGACCCGCCCGCCGCGCACGGCAGGCGGCACGCGGGCGGCGGCGGCGCCGATCTCGGTCTCGATCCGCGACCACACGGCGTCGCCGGCACCGGGCTTGTCGAAGAGCTTGGCGAGCAGCCTCAAGGTGTTGCGGGTGTCGGCGCCGTTGCGCGTCTCGAGAACGACGACCTTGAAGCCGAGCGCCTCCAGGCGGCCGATGATGCGCGCCGAAGACGAGACGAGGACGACGTCGGGCTTGAGCGCGGCGATGCGCTCGACCGGCGCGTCGTCGAGACCGCCGAGCTTGGGAAGCTGCTCGACGCTCGCCGGCCAGTTCGAGAAGCGGTCGGTCGCGACGAGGCGGTCGCAGGCGCCGATCGCGCAGACGCTTTCGGTCAGCGACGGCAGCAGGCTCACGACGCGCCGCGGCACGGCCGCGAAAGCGACCTCGACGCCGCGATCGTCGCGCACGACGACTTCGGCGTGCGCGCCGATCGCGCCGATCGCGACGAGCGCGAGCGCGAACAGCAGCGCGCCGGCGCGGCGCAAGACCATCGAATCAGAAGCCCTTGGCATCGAAGCGCACCCCGATCCACGCCTGCAGGCCGAGGCCCTGGTAGTCGCGCATCGGCTCGACGTCCTTGTCGAGCGCGTTGAGCAGCTTGGCCTCGAGTCGCCACTGCGGCGCGAAGCGCCAGTAGGCGAGGAAGTTCAGGAGCCCGTAGCCGCCGAGCGTGACGCCGCCGTCGGGCCGCGAGCCAACGCCGATCGCCGACGCGCCGAGCGTCCACGCGCCGTGCGTGTAGTTGACGGCGACTGTCTCCTGGTGCGCGGCGCGGCGCGGCAGGCGCTGGCCGGTGTCGCGGTCGGTCGCGTCGAGCAGATCGACCGTCGCGCTCAGGTCCCAGCCGCCCCATTGCTGCGCGTAGGCGAAGGTCGCGCCCTGCAGCCGCGCGCGCGAGACGTTGCCGGCGCAGCCGAAGTAGCCGGGCGGGCAGTTCGTGCCGTTCGGGTCGGGGTCGTAGCCGATCATGTCGTCGACATCGTTGCGGTAGACGGTTGCCGTTAGGCTCGCCGTGCCCGATTGCCACAGCGCGCCGAACTCTATGCTGCGGCCTTCCTCGGGCTTGACCGTCGCCACGCCGTAGCCGGGATAGTAGAGGTCGTTGAAGGTCGGCGCCCGAAACGTCGTGCCGGCCAGCGCACGCAGCTTGAACTGCGGCATCGCCTGCCACGTCGCGCCGAGGCTGCCGGTCGTGTTGTCGCCGTAGGCCGAGTTGTCGTCGAAGCGCACGCTCGCCTGCAGGCCCGCCGCGCCGAAGCGCCCCGCATAGCCGGCGACGAAGCCGTTGTTGTTGCGCCGCGGCTCGTCGGTGAAGACGTTGCCAGAGACCTTCTCGCGCATGTAGTCGTAGGCGAGCATCAGTTGCTGGTCGGCGGCGAACTGGATCGCGTTCTGCCACAGAAACTGGTCGCGCTCGGTCTTGAACTCGCTCATCGACGTGCCACCGCTCTCGGCATCGTCGATGTTGCGCGAACCCTGGATGTTCATCGTCCATGCCGGCGAGAGGATGCCGCTGTAGTCGATCGCGGCGAGCGTCGAGCGCAGGTGGTTGCGAAAGTCGGGCGACGGATCGGGCAGGTAGTTCGGCGGTGCGAACTCGGCGCCGTCGTACTTCGCGTCGAGTTCCGAGGCGACGACGTTGACGCCGATGCGGTGCCCGGCAGCCGGCGAGTAGCCGAGCTTGAGGTTGCCGAAGTTGCGGCCGTAGCCGTCGTCGTCCGGGTTGAAGTTGCCGAAGCGGTCGTTCGGCCGGATCGCCGAGACGCCCTCGCTCGCCTCGCGGCCGATCATCGCGGCATAGTCGAATCCGCCCTGCGAGCCGCTGATGCCGGCGTTGCCGAGGTACGAGCGGTAGCTGCCGGCGGCGAGGTGCGCCGTCGGGCGCGCCGGGCCATCGCCGCGGCGGGTGAAGATCTGGATCACGCCGCCGACCGCGTTCGCGCCGTAGAGGCTCGATGCCGGCCCGCGCAGCACCTCGATGTGGTCGATCTGGTCGAGCGTGAGCGAATCGAACGACGCCTGGCCTGCCGACGCCGAGCCGACGACGACGCCGTCGATCAGGACGACGGTGCCGTTCGTGCTCGCGCCGCGCACGAAATAGCCCGAGGTCTGGCCCGGCCCGCCGTTGCGGGCGAGCTGGATGCCGGCCTCGTTGCGCAGCAGGTCCTCGACCGAATCGGCGGTCGAGCTGCGGATCGTGTCGGCGTCGATGACGACGACGTCGGCGGCGCTGCGCGCCAGCGGTTGAGGTTCGCGCGTGCCGGTGACGATGACGCGATCGAGCTGGGCTTGCGCCACGACGGCGCCGGGGGCGAGCAAGGCGATGGCGCGCGCGAGCCGGCCTGCGCGCAGGAGAGTGCGGGATGGGAACATGAGAAGGAAGGACCCGGAACAAGCCACGGACGCCGCTTCCCCGCGGCCCCGTGCGACATGAGCCCGGCGCTGTACACGCGCGGGCCCGCTCGTTGGCCGGTATACGGGCTGGCGGACTTTCCCGATGGCCTTCCCGGAAGTCGCCTTCCAGTGGCATCTGCATCGAGAGTGGCGCGACCCGAGGTCGACGTCATCCGCTCACCGTTGCGGGGGCAGCGCAGGCTAGACGTCGGCTCTCGCCTCGGCCACCCTGCTTCCCGTTTATCCCGCGCGGCAGAAAGCCGGCACGGGCACCAACGGGGCGATTCTAGGCCGAACTTTGACCAGTGATCTCGCCGGAGAGCGAGCACTGGCGCGAGTTTCGTGTTTATACAGTGGTCGAGGTGTT
>JBDHSE010000322.1:0-3410 GCA_039807955.1 Ideonella sp.
CGGGCCGCGGAACCGGCGAATTTTACAATGAGGCTTTTGGCGCGCCGCGATGACCCATAACGAGAACGACGAAGCGCTGTCACACGCGCCGGCGAACGCCGCCGAATCGCCCGCCAAGGCGGCGCTTGCGTGGACGCACACCGCGCGCTTTCTGACGACGGCGAGCCGGCTCGCCGAGTTGCCGGCGACCGAGCTGCCCGAGATCGCCTTCGTCGGCCGCTCGAACGCCGGCAAGTCGACCGCGATCAACCGCCTCGCACAGCAAAAGCGCCTCGCCTTCGCGTCGCGCACGCCGGGGCGCACGCAGCACATCAACCTCTTCGCGCTCGGGCCGAAGGACGCGCCCGACGCGCTGTTCGCCGACCTGCCCGGCTACGGCTACGCCGCCGTCGCGCGCGGCGCGAAGCTGCGCTGGCAGCAGGTGATGGCCGACTATCTCGAGATGCGGCGCAGCCTCTCGGGCATCGTGCTGATGATCGATTCGCGCCTCGGCGCGACCGACCTCGACCGCCGGCTGCTCGCGTTCATCGCGCCGCGCATCGCCAATGGCGCAGTGCGGTTGCTCGTGCTGCTGACGAAGGCCGACAAGCTCAACCGGCGCGAGGCGCAGGCGTCGCTGGCCGCGATGCAGGGCGTGCTCGGCGAGTTCGCGACCGACGAGGCCGATGTCGGCGTCGCGCTCTTTTCGGCGCTCGACAAGACGGGGCTCGACGACGCGGCGTTGACGCTGCACGGCTGGGTGCGGCAGGCGCGATGACGAAGACGGCGCGTGGCTTCGCGCCGGCCTCAGTGTGACGTGCGCGTGTCGGCGAGCCTTCGCCGCACGCTCTCGGCGGCGCGCACGATGATCGCGCGTTCGACGAGCGGGCGGATCAGCGCCTCGGCGCGCAATCGCACGAGCGTCGCGCGTTCGAAGCCGTCGTTGCGCTGCGGATGCGGGCTTGCGAACAGCCAGCGCGTGCGGGCGTCGTTGTGCCACAGCAGGCGCATCACGCCCCAGCGGCCGCGCAGGAACATGCGGTACCAGGCGCCGGGCGACTGGGCGTCGAGCCAGCCTGCCGCAGCGGCGTCGTCCGCGCCGGCAGCGGCGGTGGATGCGAGCAGGTCGGCCGGCACCGTCTGCATCGTGCCGAGGTCGATCGGCGCCGCGGTCGGCGCGTTGCGGGCGAGCGCAGCGATGTCGGCCGCTGCCTGCTGCAACTGGGTGTTGAACTGCGCGGCCGAATAGGCGTCGAGCTGCTTCACGCATTCGGCGTAGCCCGCCGCGTCGGCGAGCGGCGTGCGCTGCACCGCGGCGACGAGTTCGGTTGCGTAGCCGACCCAGGCGCGCAGCTGCGGGTCGGCCGCCTCGGGGTGCGTCGCGCTCTGGTAGCCGAAGCGGTCGAGCAGCTTCCAGAACGGATGCTCGGCCGCCTCGAGCAGCTGCGCGTCGCGCGCCGCGAGATCGAGCGCCGACGCCTGCAGCGATGCGGTCAGCGCGCGCAGGGCAGGGTGCATCTGGCTGCCCTGGGCGATGGCGTCGAACAGATCTTTCAGCAGGCCGCGCGTCTGGGCGTCGACGCGCGCCGCCTGCGGGGCGCCTTCGCGCAGCCCGGCGAGCAGGCCCGATGACGACGTCGAATCGCCCTGCGCCGGCACCGCGGTGCGGTACAGGCTCGGCTGTACGCCCTGCGCCTCGAGCCGGCTGCACGCCGCGGCGAGTTCATTTCGCACGGCACCGGCAAGCAGCGAGCCTGCCGCGCGAAGCAACGCGTTCACGTCGGACGCGCCGCCGACCGCGCCCGCCGCCTGCCACAGCGCGTGGGCAAAGGCATCCGGCGCGAACGGATTCGCCGAGACCGAGACGTAGGGCAGGCCGCACAAGGCCGATGTGAAGGTCTGCAGCTCGCGCAGCTCCCATTCGGCGACGCTGTCGATCTGCGTCGCGACGCGGGCGATCTCGATGTCGGTGTCGTGCGCCGATTCGTCGAGCAGCGTCAGGCCGCGCACCGGGGCCGGCGCGGCCTGCGTCGCGGCGGCGCCGTCGGCGCGCACGCGCTTTGCGAGCGCCGAGACGAAAGCGTCGGCGAAGCCCTTGCCGCGCGCTTCGAGCGTCTTCGCCAGCTCGAAGCGTTGCATCCGTTCGGCCGCCGTCATCGCGCCCTGCGGCGCGTGGCGCAGTGCATCCGCCGTTTCGCGCCCGACTTGCTCGATCAGCGCCGGCATGCGCGCGAGTTCGTCGTCGATGAAGCGTTGCAGCGCGGCGGTGGGAGTCATCGGACGAGAGGCGTGGCGCGCCGCGTGGGCCGCGCAGGCGGCGATTATCTGCCGCTTCGCGGCGCCCGATGCGCGCCGCGCGGCGCGAACGCTCAGCCGCCGTACTCGATGATCGCGAGGCCCGCGTTGTAGTCGGTCGCGTAGACGATGCCGGCGGCATCGACGAAGACGTCGGCCGACTGGATCACGCGCGGGCGGCCGGGCCGCGGGTCGAGCACGATCTCCGGCGCCGCGGGGACGAGCGCGCCCGTTTCGCGTGGCCGGTAGGGGTCGGAGATGTCGAAGGCGCGGATGCCGGCGTTTTGCCAGGTCGCGAAGATGAGCGTGTCGGAGACGAAGGTCCCGGGCCGGTTCTCGTGCAGGTTGTGCGGGCCGAAGTGGCCGCCCTTGCGCGCGTAGTCGCGCTCGTTTGGTGTCGGCAGCGTCGCGATGCTGACCGGGTTCTCCGGCGCGCGGATGTCGAAGATCCAGGTGTGCTTGCGGCCGTCTGCTTCGTCGTCGAGCACCGCTTCGTCGGCGACGACGAGCAGGTCGCGACTCGGCAGCGGCAGCGCCGAATGGGTGCCGCCGCCGAACGGCGGCGACCAGTTGCGGTGCACGATCAGGCGCGGCGCGGTGCGGTCGGAAACGTCGAGCAGCGTGAGGCCGCCGTCGCGCCACGACGCGTACGCGGTGTCGCCGGCGACGAGCGCGTGGTGCAGCGCCCAGCGTTTCCCGGGCGGCGCGAGCGAGGTCTCGCCGCCCGAGCTGTGCATTCCCGGCAGCCACCAGCGGCCGGCGATGCGCGGCCGGGTCGGGTCGGCCATGTCGATCGTGACGAAGATGTAGTCGGTATAGCCGTCGAACAGCGCCGACGCATAGGCCCAGCGCCCGCCGACGTACCAGATGCGGTGCAGGCCGACGCCTTCGATGCGCAGCGCGCCGATCTTGCGTGGCCGATCGGGTGTGGCGATGTCGTAGACCGTCATGCCCGCCGTCCACGGCCGGGCCTGACCCGGCTGGCGCGACGCGGCGAGCGTTTCGCCGACCGCCTTCGTGTAGTAGTTCTTCTCGTCGGCGCCGAACGCGCTCACGTCGGCCATCAGGTCGAGCGCGTCGATGACGAGCAGCAGGTCGTCGTGCGTCTGCAGGTGGATGTGCCAGGTGTTGGGCGG